>NZ_JBSFZS010000024.1:0-77635 GCF_053600395.1 Streptomyces sp. NPDC005070
GGGCCCGGATGACCGGGCCCCGCGCGGCAGGGTGGCACTCGGCCCGCATCGCGGCGCATCGGCTCGCATCGGCCGTTGTCCCGGAGACGGCAAAAAACCCGCCCACCGTGAGGTGGACGGGTTCAGTGCAAGCGAACCAGCAGTGGCCGCGCGCTAGCGGTTGTCAGCGCGTGACCTTGCCGGCCTTGATGCACGAGGTGCAAGCGTTCACGCGCTTCGGCGTCCCGCTCACCACGGTACGAACGCGCTGGATGTTGGGGTTCCAGCGGCGCGGCGTACGGCGGTGCGAGTGCGAGATGTTGTTGCCGAAGCCCGGCCCCTTGCCGCAGACATCGCAGTTGGCAGCCACGGGTCACTCCAAAGACTTCAGATGCATTTACGGTTGATCCCGGCATGCCGAGGATCAAGATCTAGGATCTGAGGGGCGGTGCCAGGGGGATGGCCCGATCGGATCGGGCAACTGGAGCAGCATACAACGACTGCGTCCGGAGAACGAAACTACCACGGCCCGCCGGTTGCCACCGCGCCCGAGGCCGGGACCCTCTACCGGCAGTAACCCCTTCTGGGACTACGCTGCCTCCCACGTCCAGCAGCTCAAGGAGGCGCGGGTGCCGCAGGTGCCGCAGACATTCGATGCTCTCGCGGTGCGCACCTGGTGCGGGCTCGCGCTGGAGGCCCTGGGCCGCGCGCGCGAGGAGATCGACGCGATCAATGTCTACCCGGTCGCAGACGGGGACACCGGGACGAACCTGTACCTGACGGTGGAGTCGGCCGCGGCGGCGGTCGAGGCGGTGTTCGCGGGCCATGAGGCGGTGGCCGCTCCGGCGCCCGGGACCGCCGAAGGCACCGGGGCGGGCGAAGAGCGTGAGGTCTCCCTCGCCGACGCCATCAGGGCCATGGCGCACGGGGCCCTGATCGGGGCCCGGGGCAACTCCGGAACCATCCTCGCGCAGCTCCTGCGGGGCATGGCCCAGGTGCTCGCGGCCGACGGTGAGACCGCTCACACCGACGGCCGGGGCCTGTGCCTCGCCCTGCGCAACGCCGCCGACTCCGCCCGTGGGGCCGTCGCGCACCCCGTCGAGGGCACAGTTCTCAGCGTCGCCTCGGCCGCCGCCGACGCCGCCTCCGGCGTCGCGGGGGACTGCGGCGAGGTCGCGGTCGCGGCCTACGCGGGCGCCGGCACCGCGCTCTCCGCGACCACCGGACAGCTCGCCGTCCTGGAGCACGCCGGTGTCGTCGACGCGGGCGGGCGAGGACTGGTGGCGGTCCTCGCGGCACTGGTGCAGACGTTCACGGGCGAGGCGCCGCGACCGTTCGCGGCCTCCGCCGCCCCGCACGAGCCGGGAGAGGGGACCGCCCCCGGCACCACGGGCGCCCCCGGCGGGGAGGAAGGTCCCGGGGCCGCGACGCGACGGCCGGACGGCCTCGGTGCCGACGCGGCGGCCGCCTGCGGGGAAGGGGGCGCGGAGATCGGTCATCCCGCCTTCGAGGTGATCTACCTCCTGGACGCGGAGGACGCCGCCGTGGACCGACTGCGGGATCGGCTCGACGGCCTCGGCGACTCCCTCGTCGTGGTCGGCGGCGACGGCCTGTGGAACGTCCATGTGCACGTGGACGACGCGGGCGCGGCCGTCGAGGCGGGCGTCGAGGCGGGGCGTCCGCACCGCATCCGGATCACCCACTTCGCGCTCGGCGACGCCCACACCGGAGCCGGGGCGGGGCGACCGCCCCGGGAGCGGACGCAGCGAGCCGTCGTGGCCGTCGTGCCCGGCGAGGGTCTCGCCGGGCTCTACACGGAGGCCGGGGCGACCACCGTGCTCGCGCGGCCGGGGGAGCCGCCCGCCAGCGGGGAGCTCGTGGAGGCCGTACGACGGGCCCACGCGCGCGAGGTGGTGCTGCTGCCCAACGACGCCGACCTGCGGCACACCGCGGCGGCGGCCGCCGAACAGGCCCGCGCCGAGGGCGTCCGGGTCGCTCTGATCCCGACCCGCTCCGCGGTCCAGGGCATCGCCGCGCTGGCCGTGCACGAACCGGAGCGCCGCTTCGACGAGGACGTCGTCGCCATGACGTCGGCCGCGGGCGCCACCCGCTACGCCGAAGTCGCCGTCGCCGAGCGGCAGTCCTGGACCATGGCCGGCATCTGCCAGGCCGGAGACGTCCTCGGTCTCATCGACGGTGACGTCGCCGTCATCGGCGCCGACGTCACCGCCACGGCGGAGACCGTCCTCGACCGCATGCTCGCAGCGGGCGGCGAGATGGTCACCCTCGTCCTCGGCGACGAGGCCCCCGAGACCATCGCCGCGCACCTGGAGTCACGGGTACGGGAGTCCTACCTCGCGGTGGACACCGTGGTGTACCGGGGCGGGCGCCAGGGCGCGCTGCTGCTGATCGGGGTCGAGTAGCGGACCCGGTGCCCGCGGTCAGGCGCTCGAGGGCACCTCGGACCGCCGGGGGACCTCCAGGGTCCCGGCCGTCCGGTGGGCGCGTTCGACGGCCTGCCCCCAGTAGGTCCCGGCGACCATGAGCAGGGCGCCGAGGGCGGTGAGGGCCGTCAGATGTTCGCCGCCCAGGACGATGCCGACCGCGACGGCCCAGACCGGCTCGGTGCCCAACAGCAGACTGACCCGGCTGGCGGAAGTGCGCTGCACCGCCCAGGTCTGGGCGAGGAAGGCGAACAGGCCGCAGAACAGGGCGAGATAGAAGAGCCGCGCCCAGCCGCCGGCGTCGACCCCGCCGAGCGTCGTCAGGGTGCCCGCGACGGGCACCGCGAACAGGACGGCGCCGACGAGCGTCTGGACGGCCGTGACGTGCAGCGGCCGCACCGGGTGACGGGCGGTGAGCCGCCCCACCAGGGCCACATGGGCCCCGCGGACCAGCGCGGCGGCGAGGATCAGCAGGTCGCCGCCACGAGGCGAGTGGAAGCCGCTGCCGGACACCAGGAGAACGACGGCCGCCAGACACAGGCCGGTCGCGGCGAAATAGCGGGGCGGCAGCCCCGCCGCGCCGGACGTACGGTCCAGCAGCGGGGTGAGCACGATGGTGAGGCTGATCAGCAGGCCCGCGTTGGCGGCGCTGGTGTGGGCGACCCCGTACGTCTCCAGGACCAGGACGGCGGCCTGGGTGACCCCCAGCACCGCCCCGGCGCGCAGCTCGTCGCGTGTGCAGCGCCTCGTCCGGCGCCGGACGCCGACGAGCGCGACACAGGCGGCGGCCGAGATGCCGTACCGCGCGAACAGGACGAGCAGGACGGGGAGCGCCGACGTGGCGGTCTTGGCGGCCAGATAACTGGAACCCCAGACGGCGGCGACAAGGAGAAGCACCGCGTCGGTGCTGCGGACTCGGGACACGCCCACACGCTGCCCCACCCCGACCCTGAAGCCCAGAGCGAAGTTCTTCAAGGTCTTTTAAGCATCACTACAATGGACGGGTGAACGAGCGGCAGTTGCGGATCCTGCGTGAACTGGGCGAGCTGGGGAGTGTCACCGCCGTGGCGGAGGCGCTGCTGATGACCCCCTCGGCGATCTCGCAGCACCTGCGCCTGCTGCAGCGCTCGATTCCGGTCCCGCTCACCGAACGCGACGGACGGCGGCTGGTGCTGACTGACGCCGGGCGGGTGCTCGCCGGTGCGGCGATCGAGGTGGAGAGCGCCCTCGCCCGGGCACGGCACTGCGTGGACGAGTTCGTGGACGAGCCGGCCGGAGTCGTGTCCGTGGCCGCCTTCCACAGCGCGGCCGCCACGTTCTACCCGGTCCTGCTGCGCGACCGGGCCGCGGCGGCGCCGAGGCTCTCGCTCGCCGACGAGGACGTGGCGCAGGACCACTTCCCCCGGCTGACCCGGGACTACGACCTCGTCGTCGCCCACCATCTCGCGCACACGCCGCCCTGGCCGCGCACCGTCACCGCGACCACGCTGCTGAGCGAACCCCTCGACGTCGCCCTGCCGGCCGACCACCCGCTGGCCCGCGAGGCGAGCCTGACGCCGGAGGATGTCGCGGGTCTGCCCTGGATCACCGTGCACGACGGTTTCCCGCTGATGGCCACCGTCGACGCCATCGCGACCGCCGCGAACCGGCGCCTCGACATCGTCCACCGCATCAACGAGTTCGCGGTGGTCGCGGAGACCGTCGCCGCGGGAGGCGGCCTCGCCCTGATGCCCCGCTGGACCACGCGCCCGCATCCCGCCCTGGTCCTCAGACCCCTGACCGGGGTCCACGCCGTACGCCGCATCGACGTGCTCCACCGTCCCGAGCGCGCGGCCCGCAAGGCCGTACGGACGGTCCTCGGCGAACTGCGCCGCGCGGCCGAGTCGATCCGCACCGGCGGCGACACGAATCCCGGCGCCGCCGGTCCTTAAGGCCTGTCCGGCACTTCCCGTCCGCCCGGCGACCCTTCGGGCGACGACGCGAGCTGTCGGACGGGCCCTAGCCGGCTCTCTCCATCAGCGTGACCAGCTTCTCGGCCTCGGCGCGCCGGGCCTCGGCGATCTCTCCGTCCAGCCGGCCGCACACGGCGAGGACCGTGTGCGCGCGGGCGGAGGCGGCCTCGTGCCGCCCCAGTTCGGCCTCCAGCCGGCCGGCCGCCAGTTCGGCACCCGTGCGGGCACCGAGCAGGGGGTCGCCGAGGGAGGCGAACACGGTGATCGCCCGGACCACGTGCCCGAGTGCCTCCTCGAACACCTCCCGCACGACGGCCTCTTCCGCGTCGTCCGCCACGGAGCGGGCCAGCAGGTCGCCGAACTGACGGTGGGTGTGCCCGAGTTCGGCGACGACACGACGCCCCGCGTCCGCCCCCTCGTCCGCGGGACCGGCACCGGGACCAGCACCCGGACCAGCACCGGCACCGGCGTCGACACCGGTTCCGGTATCGGTTCCGGCTCCCGGCTCCGCGGCCGACTCGCACTCCTGGATCGCCTGCGCCATCAGCTCCCGCGCCTCGCCGAGCCCGCCGTCCCGCCGGGCCGCGCCCCACGCGCGGGCCCGGAGCGTGCGGACGAGTCCGTCGACGTCGCCCAGCTCACGCCACAGGTCGCACGCGCGGACGTACGCCTGATCGGCCCGCGCGGTCATCCCGGCGTGCGCGAGGGCCTCGGCCGCGAGGTTCGCGAGGATCGCGTGGTCGCGCTGCTCGGGCCAGTGCCGGGCGATGTCGGCGGCACGCAGCCAGTGCTCGGCGGCCTCGCGGTGTTCGCCGAGCTCGGTGAGACAGTCGCCGAGCCACCAGCGCGTCTGCACGATCGCGCCCTCACCGTGCATCTCGGCGGTCAGATCCGGCAGCGCCGACTCCAGGATCTCGGCGGCCTCCGCCCACCGCCCGAGCCGCAGCAGGAAACCACCGAGGTGGTGGCGCGCCCAGGCCCCGAACGTGGCGGCCTCGCCCGCCTCGTCGGCCCAGTGCGCGGCCTCCAGGGCATGCTCCGAGGCGGGGCCGGGCCGCCCGGTGGCGGCGAGTGTCTCGGCGAGCCGGAGGTGAAGCTGGGCATGGCCCACCGGCTCCAGATGGGACCCTCCGTGATCCAGCGCGTCGCGCGTCGCCCGTTCCGCCGCCTCCAGGTCGCCGAGATGCGTCGCGATCCCGGCGAGCCGGGAGTCGTACTCGACGGCGAACCACGGCAGCCCCGCCGCCACGAACCCGTCGACGGCGCGCCGGAGGAATCCGGCGGCCCCTTCGGCGTCGTCGGCGCGGGCCGCGAGCTCCCCGAGCATCGCGTACGCCTCGGCGGCCCGCGACGCGAGTCCCACGTCGTCCCCGGCGTGCGGCTCCGCGAGGTCCAGCAGCTCCCGCGCGGCCTCCTCGGCGGCGACCATGACATCGGCCTCGGAGCCGGAGCCGTTGTCGGTGTCGTCGCCGGGGAGCGGCTGCCCGTTCACCGCGGCGCTCTCCAGCTCGTCCACCCGGTGCATCAGCGTCCGGGCCCGGCTCATCAGCACGGACGCCGTCTGCGGCACCTGCGTCCCGCCCTCGGCGAACAGGGCGAGCACCTGTGTGCGCAGCTCCGTGACCGCCTCCAGGGCCTGCGCCGACCCGCCCGACAGCGCCTGGACGTACGCGGCACGGGAGCGGGCCGCCAGCGCCTCACCGGGGTCGCCCGCCTCGGCGTACAGCCCGGCGGCCCGCTGGAAGAGCACGGCGCCCTGCGGCCCGAGGCCCATCGCCGCGTGATCGGCGATCTCCGCGCGGTCGCGGACCTCCAGCTCGTGGCCGTCGGCCGCGCGCGAGACCGCCGCCCACGCCTCGACCGCATCGGGGTTCCGCAGCGCCGAGAGCCGCCGGGCCTCGGCGAGCAGCGCGTCCATGCCCGGTTCGGCGGCGGCCTCCGTCACCGCCTGCCCCGAGGGCACGGGCACCGGCACCGGCGGCCGGGATCCCGCGCGTGCCGGGGCCGCGGAGCGGACGCCCAGCGGCAGCCGGCCGACGAGCACCGGCTGGTCCATGCGGGCGCGGGCCCGCTCGCCGACGTACGACGTGCCGTTGCGGTCGTCGAACCGCGCGGCCAGCGCGAGCGCCTCCCCGCGCGCGTGCACGGCGAGTTCCGCGGCCGTCCACGCCCGCCCCGCGGGCCCGGGTACCGGCTGCCCGCCGAGCCCTAGCGCGGTCAGCCGGTCCATCGTGAGCGCCACGACCGCCATGAAGTCCAGTTTGCTGCGCGGATCCCCGGAGTCCGTGAAGTAGGCCGGGCGTTCCGCGAGCAGTTCCAGGGCGCGTGCCTCGTTGCCGGTCAGCGCACAGAACTCCACATGGTCCGCGTACGCGCCGCGCATGCTCTCCATGGCCCGCACCAGCCGGAAACCCCGCAGATGATGGGCGCGTGCCTCCTCGACGCGTCCCAGGCGCAGCAGCGGCAGCAGAGAGGACGCGAGGACGGTGTGCGGCTCGTGGGCGCAGGTGTACTCGCCCTGGAGCACCGGCGCCCACAGCTCCAGCGCCTCCTCGTCCGCGCCGCGCACCGCGCGCCACCAGCCCTGCCCGTGCAGTTCGCAGGCGTGGCAGTCGGCCATCGCGTCGCGGTCCGCCGCCAGCCAGGCGCCGTACGCCCCGTCGGCGCGCCCCAGGTCGCCCAGATGGGCGGCGACACTGAACTCGGCGCTGCGCACGGCCCGTTCGGAGTGGCCGGCGAGACGGTAGCGCCGCTCCATCTCGCCGAGCCACTTCTCTATGGAGGCGAGCGGGACGTGCGGCTGGTCGAGCATGCCCGCCGACATCCACTTGAAGACCCAGTGCAGGGAGTGGATCTCGAACTCGTCGAAGTCCTCGGGGTGTTCGTCCCACATGCGCAGCAGGCGCGCGAAGGGGACGAACATCTTTCCCTTCTCGGAGCTGTAGTTGTAGACCTTGAGCTGGTGTCCGAGCGCCTCGATCACGGCGAGCGGGACGTCCAGCCCCTCGGCCTCCACGAGCAGTTGTTCCGCGCGCGCGTTGCGGCCGGGCCCCTCGGGCTGCTCGTAGTTGTCCGCCATCGCCCGGCGCAGCGTGTCGAAGTCCATGGCCGGGGTCATCGGCGGTCGTCCTTTCCGGGGTCGGTGTGGGTGGCCCATTCCAGGAGGCCGATGAAGGCGCGGTTCAGGAGCGCCGAGTCCGCGGGCCGCAGCGGGCGCTGGGCCATCAGCAGGGCCTGTCCGTACAGGGACTCCGTGGCGGTGCCGACCAGGTCCGGATCTCCGAGCGAACTGATCCTGCGGATCAGCGGGTTGAGATGGTTGAGGACCAGACGTGCGCGGGGGGCGCTGCCGCGCAGCGAGCCGAGGATGCCCGACCACAGGTCGTCGGCCTGTTCCTCGGCCTCCGCCCGGGCCTGTTCGTGGCGGGCGGCCCGGTCGTCCAGATGCAGGGCGGGCACCGACAGCGGGTGGAAGGCGCGCAGCACGACGTCGCAGTTCAGCGGGTCGAGCCGGGCCCGCGCGGCGGCGAGGAAGCCGGCCAGCGCCAGCTCCTCGGCCGGGTCGACCGTGTCCAGGTGGGCCGTCACGATGTCCGCGTCCAGCTCCGAGACGGCCGTACCCGGACGGACGGCGGGCAGGGCCTCGATCAGCTCGCTGTCGTACGTGTAGCCGCCGTTGACGACGCCGACCCCCTGCGCGGAGGCGATCGGCGCCACCTGCCGGTACTCCTCCACGGTCCGCGTGAAGTGCACCACCGGGTGCCGCTGGGCGAACTCCTCCAGGGACAGGCGTCCGTCGGTCGTCTCGAAGGGCAGCCACGGCAGCATCGTGCGCAGCATCCCGGCGTCGTGCCGCGCCAGCGACTTCACTCCCAGGTGGTGCACGGACAGGAAGGCGGCCAGCCGTTCCGGATCACCCGCCGCGAGTCCGGTCAGCCAGGACCGGATGCGCTCGCCGAGCGCCTCCCGCACGGCGGCGAGGGTCTCGTCCTCGTACAGCGACTCGCGGGACGCGGTGGGCCGCAGGCTGTCCGTGTCGAGGACGCAGCGCACGAAGAACGCCCAGTCCGGCAGGAGCTGTTCGGCCCGCTCGGTGAGCAGCATGCCCTTCAGGTGCACGCGGTGGCTCGCGCGCTGGGCGGGACTGACCGCCGTCGGCAGCACATAGGCCACACCGCGGATCCCGGCGAGCGGCACGTCCAGGTCGATCGAGTCCAGCGGAGTGAACCCGAACAGCTCCCGGCAGTGCCGGGCCAGGGCGACCCGCCGGGCGGAGGGGCTCGGGTGGGGCCGGTCCCAGGGCGCGGGCAGGTCCGCGATCGCCTCGTCGCCGACCCGTACGTCGTACGGCAGCAGTGCGCCGAAGTCGCGCGCCAGCGAATGGACCCGCTCCGGGCTCAGCCACTCGCCGGCCCCGGCCCGCGCCACCAGGTGCACGGTGGTGCCCGGCTCGGTGCGCGCCTCCTGCGGCAAAGTGCGCACGGTGTACGAGCCGTCGTCGGCCGCCGTCCACTCGACCGGCGCCGCGTCGGGTGTCCGGGCGCTGCGGCTGACCACCCGGATCCGCTCGGCCACGACGAAACACGCCAGCAGCCCGATGCCGAACTGCCCGAGGAAGTCCGAACGCGCCGACTCCAGGCCGTCGTTCCGTTTGGAGCTGCGGCCGATGGTCGCCAGCAGACTGTGCACGTCGGACTCGGTGAGCCCGACACCGGAGTCCTCGACCCGAAGGGTCCCGTCCGCGGCGTACAGCCGCACCGTGGCCGGGGCGTCCGGATCCTCGGCGCGCCGCGCGGTGATCGCGTCGACGGCGTTCTGCAGCAGCTCGCGCAGATAGACCTTGGGGCTGGAGTAGAGGTGATGGGAGAGGAGGTCGACCAGACCGCGCAGGTCGACCTGGAACGTATGAGGTGACGGGGAGGCCTGGGACGGCTGTGAGGTCTGGGAGTCCATCGTCGCTGCGCCGGTCGGTGGGGGGACGGGCGACGGCGCGGGGTCGGGCGGTCCCGGGGGAGGTGACCGCGAAGAGGGCCGGAGCGCGTCATCCTAGGCCCGGAACGAGCCGTCTGACCAGCGGATTTCCCGGACGTATACGGCAATGTCAGTGCCGTGGTGTGCAATGGATCTCGTGTCCGTGCTCGAAGAACCACTGAAGAAGGCGCTCGGTCCCGCCACCGCGAAGGTGATGGCCGAGCACCTCGGCCTGCACACCGTCGGCGATCTGCTGCACCACTACCCCCGCAGATACGAGGAGCGCGGACAGCTCACCCACCTCGCCGACCTGCCCCTGGACGAGCACGTGACGGTGGTCGCCCAGGTGGCCGACGCGCGCCTGCACACCTTCGCCTCCTCCAAGGCGCCCCGCGGCAAGGGCCAGCGACTCGAAGTCACGATCACGGACGGCAGCGGTCGCCTCCAACTGGTCTTCTTCGGACACGGCGTGCACAAACCGCACAAGGACCTCCTGCCCGGCACCCGCGCGATGTTCTCCGGCAAGGTCTCCGTCTTCAACCGCCGTCTCCAGCTCGCCCACCCGGCCTACGAACTGCTGCGCGGCGAGGGCGACGAGGCCGTGGAGAGCGTCGACAGCTGGGCGGGCGCCCTCATCCCGATCTACCCCGCCACCGCCAAGCTGGAGTCCTGGAAGATCGCCAAGTCCGTGCAGACGGTGCTGCCCAGCGCCCAGCAGGCGGTCGATCCCCTCACGGACTCGCTGCGGGACGGCCGCGGTCTGGTCACCCTCCCCGAGGCCCTCCTCAAGATCCACCGCCCGCACACGAAGGCGGACATCCACGACGCCCGCGCCCGCCTCAAGTGGGACGAGGCCTTCGTCCTCCAGGTCGCCCTGGCCCGCCGCCGGCACGCCGACGCCCAGCTTCCGGCCGTGGCCCGCGTCCCCGCGCCCGACGGCCTGCTGACCACGTTCGACGCCAGACTGCCCTTCACCCTCACCGAGGGCCAGCGGAAGGTCTCCAAGGAGATCTTCGACGGCCTGGCCACCGAACACCCGATGCACCGCCTGCTCCAGGGGGAGGTGGGCAGTGGGAAGACGATGGTCGCGCTGCGCGCCATGCTCGCCGTCGTCGACGCGGGTGGGCAGGCCGCGATGCTCGCGCCCACCGAGGTGCTCGCCCAGCAGCATCACCGGTCGGTCACCGAGATGATGGGCGAGCTGGCCGAGGGCGGCATGCTCGGCGGGGCCGAGCACGCGACGAAGGTCGTGGTCCTCACCGGCTCCATGGGGGCGGCCGGCCGTCGCCAGGCGCTGCTCGACCTGGTCACCGGCGAGGCCGGGATCGTGATCGGCACCCACGCGCTGATCGAGGACAAGGTCCAGTTCCACGATCTGGGCCTGGTCGTGGTCGACGAACAGCACCGCTTCGGTGTCGAGCAGCGCGACGCCCTGCGCGGCAAGGGCAAGCAGCCCCCGCACCTCCTGGTGATGACCGCCACGCCCATCCCGCGCACGGTCGCGATGACGGTCTTCGGCGACCTGGAGACCTCCGTGCTCGACCAGCTCCCCGCCGGGCGGTCCCCGATCGCCAGCCATGTCGTCCCGGCCGCGGACAAGCCGCACTTCCTCACCCGCGCGTGGGAGCGCGTGCGCGAGGAGGTGGAGAAGGGCCATCAGGCGTACGTCGTCTGCCCCCGCATCGGTGACGAGGAGGACGACCCCAAGAAGGGCGCCCGGAAGAAGTCCCCGGAGGACGAGGCGGAGAAGCGTCCGCCGCTGGCCGTCCTGGACGTCGCCGACCAGCTCGCCAAGGGACCCCTTCAGGGCCTGAGGGTCGAGGTCCTGCACGGCAGGATGCACCCGGACGACAAGGACGCCGTCATGCGCCGCTTCGCCGCGGGAGAGACGCACGTCCTGGTCGCCACGACCGTGATCGAGGTCGGGGTGAACGTACCGAACGCCACCGCCATGGTGATCATGGACGCCGACCGCTTCGGCGTCTCCCAGCTCCACCAGCTCCGCGGCCGGGTCGGCCGCGGCTCGGCGGCGGGGCTCTGCCTGCTGGTCTCCGAGATGCCAGAGGCGAGCCCGGCCCGCCAGCGGCTGAACGCGGTGGCCTCGACCCTGGACGGCTTCGAGCTCTCCCGCATCGACCTCGAACAGCGCCGCGAGGGCGACGTCCTCGGCCAGGCGCAGTCCGGTGCCCGCTCCTCGCTGCGCATGCTGGCCGTCATCGACGACGAGGAGATCATCGCGGAGGCCCGCGAGGAGGCCACCGCCGTGGTCGCCGCCGACCCGGACCTCACGGGCCTCCCCGGCCTGCGCGTCGCCCTGGACGCCCTGTTGGACGAGGAACGGGAGCAGTACCTGGACAAGGGCTGAGCGCTGGTGACGAGTCGGACCCGGGCCAGGGCTGAGCGGTGGCGACGGGCCGCACCTGGACAAGGGCTGAGCGGTGGCGACCCGCCGACGGCTGAGAGACTGGGAGGAACCGTCCACCCCCAGCGAAAAGGACCCTCATGACCCGCGTGATCGCCGGCCGGGCCGGCGGACGCCGTCTGGCCGTCCCGCCGGGCACCGGCACCCGCCCCACCTCCGACCGGGCGCGCGAGGGCCTCTTCTCCACCTGGCAGTCCCTGCTCGGCGGCCCGCTGGAGGGCGAGCGCGTGCTCGACCTGTACGCGGGCTCGGGCGCCGTCGGCCTGGAGGCGCTCAGCCGTGGCGCCGGCCACACCCTGCTCGTGGAGGCGGACGCCCGCGCGGCCAAGGTCATCCGCGACAACGTGAAGACGCTGGGCCTCCCCGGCGCCGAGGTCAGAGCGGGCAAAGCGGAACAGATCGTCCGGACGGCGGCGCCGCAGGAGCCGTACGACCTGGTCTTCATCGACCCTCCGTACGCCGTCGCGGACGACGATCTTCGGGAGATTCTGCTCACACTCCGCACCGGGGGCTGGCTCACGGACGATGTGCTCGTCACCGTGGAGCGCAGCACAAGGGGCGGTGAATTCGGCTGGCCCGAGGGTTTCGAGGCCGTCAGGGCCCGTCGTTACGGCGAGGGGACCTTTTGGTACGGTCGCGCCGCCTCTACGTGCGAAGACGCACGATGACCGGACCGGAGAGCGAGGGACCACTGTTGCGCCGCGCCGTCTGTCCGGGGTCATTCGACCCCATCACCAACGGACATCTCGACATCATCGCCCGCGCCTCCGCGCTGTACGACGTCGTCCACGTCGTGGTGATGATCAATCAGTCGAAGAGGGGCCTGTTCACGGTCGACGAGCGGATCGAGCTGATCCGCGAGGTCACGGCCGAGTTCGGCAACGTCCAGGTCGAGGCCTACCACGGCCTCCTCGTCGACTACTGCAAGCAGCGGGACATCCCGGCCATCGTCAAGGGCCTGCGCGCGGTCAGCGACTTCGACTACGAACTCCAGATGGCCCAGATGAACAACGGCCTCTCGGGCGTCGAGACCCTGTTCATCCCGACCAGCCCCACCTACAGCTTCCTCTCCTCGTCGCTGGTGAAGGAAGTCGCGAACTGGGGCGGCGACATCTCCCACCTGGTGCCGTCGGTGGTCCTGGAGGCGCTCACGGAGCGTCTCGGCAAGGACTGAGCGACTGACTGTCCGTCACCCGGTGTCGGGCGGTACGGGAGTGGTCGTACAGTCGTCCCGTCCGTCTCCATCACGGCTGTAGAGAGTGGCGAGCACACGGTGGACGTACAGAAGAAGCTCGATGAGATCGTCTCGGCGGTCGGCAGCGCCCGTTCCATGCCCATGTCGGCATCGTGCGTGGTCAACCGCGCCGAACTGCTCTCGATGCTGGAAGAGGTGCGCCAGGCGCTGCCCGGCTCCCTCGCCCAGGCGCAGGAGTTGATCGGCGGCCGCGAGGAGATGGTCGAGCGGGCCCGTCAGGAGGCCGAGCGGATCATCGAGACCGCGCACGCCGAGCGCGGTTCGCTGATCTCCGACACCGAGGTCGCCCGCCGCTCGCAGAACGAGGCGGACCGGATCCTGAACGAGTCGCGCAAGGAGGCCGAGGAGGTCCGCGCGGAGGCCGACGACTACGTCGACTCCCAGCTCGCCAACTTCGAGGTCGTCCTCACCAAGACCCTCGGCTCCGTCGGCCGCGGCCGCGAGAAGCTCCTCGGCACCGGCCCGGGCCTCGACGAGCAGGGGTACGAGGACGAGGACGCCCCCGAGCGCAGCTACGACCCGGAGACCCTGCGGCGCAACGCCGACGACTACGTCGACGCCAAGCTCGGCGCCTTCGAGGCCGTCCTCGCCAAGACCCTGGAGGCCGTCGGCCGCGGCCGCGAGAAGCTCCAGGGCCGGATCGCCAGCGACGACCTCGGTGAACTCGGCACCTTCGGGGACGACGGGACGCCGGGCGCGCACACCAGCGACGCCGACTACCTGGCCGGCCTCGCGGACCTGGCCGACGACCCCGAGCAGAGCGCCCGGACGCCGGAGCCGGCCGCACAGCCGTCCTACGGGCAGCAGGACGCGTACGCCTACCAGCAGCAGGCCGACCCGTACGGCTATCAGCAGCAGTACGCCCAGCAGCAGCAGGACGCCTACGGCTACCAGCAGGCCGACCCGTACGCCGCCTACCAGCAGCAGGGCTACGACCAGCAGGGCTACGACCAGAGCGGGCAGGTCTACGGCCAGCAGGCCCACGCCATGGACCAGCAGAACCACGCCCTCGACGAGGCCAGCCTCTTCGACACCAGCATGATCAGCGCGGACCAGCTCAGGGCGTACGAGCAGGGGCGTGGCGGCCACTGACCGCCCGGTCAGGAGGGGTGCGCGCCCCCGGCCCGGGGGCCGGCGCGCACCGGATTGGGCCGAGAGCGAAAGGTCCAGTATCCTGGCTCTTCGGTCGCGTGTACGTCCGCGATCAGCGCTGCCCGAGGGACACCTGGGGCGGCGTCCCCCGAGTTCGTAGATCGAAAGCAGGAATGGTTCTGAACGCCCGCCTCGACCACCGCAATCCTCTCGTGTTCGACACACGCGAGCTGGGGCGGCGTCCTGGCGCGATGCAGCGCCTGACCCGCACGATCGACGCTCCCGTGGATCTCGGGATCCAGGGTGTCATCGGAGTGCCGGAAGGCGCGCCGCTGGAGCTCGAACTCCGTCTGGAGTCGGTCATGGAAGGGGTGCTTGTCACAGGCACCGCCCGTGCATCGGTGAAGGGGGAGTGCGTAAGGTGTCTGGAGCCGCTTGAGCAGGTGCTCGAAGCGGACTTCCAGGAGATGTTCTCGTACCCTGACGCCGATGACCGGGGCCGCCCCAAGGCGGAACCGGTCGACGACGCCGAGGACGACGAGGACACTCTCTTTCTCGAGGACGGCCTGTTCGACCTCGAACCCGTGCTGCGGGATGCGGTGGTGCTCGCACTGCCGATGCAGCCGGTGTGCCAGGACGACTGCCTGGGCCTGTGCTCCGCATGCGGAGCCCGGCTGGCGGACGACCCGGACCACCACCACGATGCCGTCGACATCCGTTGGGCGGCACTGCAGGGACTCGCCGGTTCACTCGAAGATGGCGAGAAGGACGAGTTGAGCGGCGCCGAACCTGGCGTCGACGAGAAGCAGGAGAAGTAGCCGTGGCTGTTCCGAAGCGGAAGATGTCGCGCAGCAACACGCGCCACCGCCGGTCGCAGTGGAAGGCTGCGGTCCCCACCCTGGTTGCGTGCGAGCGCTGCCACGAGCCCAAGCTGCAGCACATCGCGTGCCCGGCTTGCGGCACCTACAACAAGCGCCAGGTCCTCGAGGTCTGAGCGGCTGGTGAGAGGTCTGATGTCTGACGCCAAGGCGGATTCAAACGCCAAGAAAAAGGCGGACAACACAGCCTCGTCCCACACGCTTCTGGAAGGGCGGCTCGGCTACAAGCTCGAGTCCGCCCTTCTGGTGCGTGCGCTGACCCACCGTTCCTACGCGTACGAGAACGGCGGTCTGCCGACCAACGAGCGCCTGGAGTTCCTCGGGGACTCCGTGCTGGGCCTCGTGGTCACGGACACGCTGTACCGCACCCACCCCGACCTGCCCGAGGGCCAGTTGGCCAAGCTGCGGGCCGCGGTGGTCAATTCTCGTGCACTGGCGGAGGTGGGCCGCGGCCTCGAACTCGGCTCCTTCATCCGGCTCGGCCGGGGCGAGGAAGGCACGGGAGGCCGGGACAAGGCGTCCATTCTCGCCGACACCCTTGAAGCGGTGATCGGCGCTGTCTATCTCGACCAGGGGCTGGAAGCGGCGGGCGAACTCGTTCACCGTCTCTTCGACCCGCTGATCGAGAAGTCCTCGAATCTCGGTGCCGGCCTGGACTGGAAGACCAGTCTCCAGGAGCTCACCGCGACCGAGGGGCTCGGAGTTCCCGAGTACCTGGTCACGGAGACCGGCCCGGACCACGAGAAGGTCTTCACTGCTGCCGCCCGCGTCGGAGGCGTCTCGTACGGCACCGGCACCGGCCGCAGCAAGAAGGAGGCGGAGCAGCAGGCCGCGGAATCCGCGTGGCTTGCCATCAACTCCGCCGCGGACGAACGCGCGAAGTCGGCGCAGGCCGCCGAACAGGCGGCTCGTGCCGCCCAGCAGGCGGCGCAGGACATCGAGGAGACCGCCGACACCTCCTCGACGCCCAGCACCGACACGGCCACGGCCTGAATCCTTCACCCGGGCGGGTACGCGGTGATCCGCGTCCCTGCCCGGGAACCCGCACCGCCGGACCCCGCCCCGACGCACTCGCGCCGAGGCGGGGTCCGTGCGTTACCGCTACCGCGGAGGGGACCGGGGAGACGAGCGGGGCCGACCGAGTCCTGGGCGGCGGGAGGCGGCTCGGAGTCCCCTGCGGCCGGGTGCCTGCCCCGGGGTCCTCGGCCCTGCCCGGGGTCCTCGGCCCTGCCCCGGGGTCCTCGGCCCTGCCTCGGGTCCTTGGTTCGGCCTCGGATCCTCGGTTCCGCCCGGGCCATCGGCGGCGAGGGGCCGGCTTCGAACCCGGGCGGACGCGTGCCGCAGGCCGGGTGGTGAACCGCTCCCCGGCAGTCGCCGCCCGGTGCGATGTACCCTTCCGGCATTACCGGCCCAGCCCGCCCCTCAGGAGGAGTCCCGTGCCCGAGCTGCCCGAAGTCGAAGTCGTGCGGCGGGGGTTGGAGCGCTGGGTCACCGGGCGGGTGGTGCGATCGGTGGAGGTCCGTCATCCGCGGGCCGTGCGGCGGCACCTGGCGGGCCCCGACGGCTTCGCGAAGGCGCTCGCCGGGCACCGGGTGGGCGGGGCGATGCGCCGCGGCAAGTACCTGTGGCTGCCCCTCGACGACTCGCCGTACTCCGTGCTCGCCCACCTCGGCATGAGCGGTCAGCTCCTCGTGCAGCCGGAGGACGCCGCGGAGGAGAAGCACCTCCGCATCCGCGTCCGCTTCGAGGACGAGCAGGGCACCGAGCTGCGCTTCGTCGACCAGCGCACTTTCGGCGGGCTGTCGCTGCACGAGAACACCCCGGACGGCCTCCCCGACGTCATCGCGCACATCGCCCGCGACCCGCTCGACCCCCTCTTCGACGACGCCGCGTTCCACACCGCGCTGCGCGCCCGCCGTACGACCCTCAAGCGCGCCCTGCTCGACCAGTCACTGATCAGCGGTGTCGGGAACATCTACGCCGACGAGGCGTTGTGGCGCTCCAAGCTTCACTACGAACGCCCCACGGGAACCATGACCCGGCCGCGCACCGCCGAACTCCTCGGCCACGTCCGCGAGGTCATGAACGACGCCCTCGCCGCCGGAGGCACGAGCTTCGACAGCCTGTACGTCAACGTCAACGGCGAGTCGGGCTACTTCGACCGCTCGCTCGACGCGTACGGGCGCGAAGGCGAGCCCTGCCGCCGCTGCGGGACCCCGATCCGCCGACGCGCCTGGATGAACCGCTCCAGCTACTTCTGCCCACGCTGCCAACGAGCCCCGCGCCCCACCGCCTGACGCCTGGGGGCCCCGGCCCCCTACGCTTCCTGCGCCGCCCGCAAGGTCGCGGGGGCCTCGCGGGTCTCGTCGTAACGCGCGCGGGCCTCCAGGACATCGTCCATGCGTCCTTCGACGAAGGCGATGAGGGCCAGCAGACGCTCGGCGACCTCGCGGCCCAGCGGCGTGAGGGTGTAGTCGACGCGCGGCGGGTTCGTGGGCCGCGCGTCACGGTGCACCAGACCGTCGCGCTCCAGCGCGTGCAGGGTCTGCGAGAGCATCTTCTCGCTGACGCCGTCGACCCTGCGGCGCAGCTCGTTGAACCGGAACGTGCCGTCGTACAGCGCCCCGAGCGTGAGCGAGCCCCAGCGGCCGGTGACGTGCTCCAGCGTGCCCCGGGACGGACAGCCGCGGGCGAACACGTTGTACGCGAGGTCCTTGCCGTCGGCGCACACGCCGCCCTCGCCGCTCCCGGCGCGCTCCGTGATCTCCGCGGACGATTCCATGCAGCCAGCATACTCAGCCACAGCGCCACCCAACAGGTTGCACTAACTCCTGGTTAGCTCCACGCCCACCCGGTCCGACCCCCGGAAACGCCACATGGCCGACCCCCCGAGCGGGTCGGCCATGCGTTGTGCGATCAGCTTGAGCACCCTCGGACGGCCCGGAGACGGCCCGGCGGGTGCTCAACACAATGGCGGGTGAAGACCCTCGGCACCAGAGTCCCCGTCAGAGGGATAGGTCACTCTTGTCACGCTTCTTCATTGCTCGGGCGGCCGAGGGCTGCCACCGCGCTCGCATTCGGTGTTGCAGCCGGGAAACCTGGCGGCTGAGCCGGGCCGCTGTCTTTGCCGCTGCTGCATCCTGTCGTTGCGACGGCAAGGGCTGACAGCGCCGCACAGGCGGTTCGTCGGGTGTGCATGGTCCCCCAGGGCTGGACGCTTGGCCGGCAGGTCCCCGCTGCTCCCCATGGGTGCTCGCGGCTTCGGGCACGTGGGGGATATGCCTGGAGGCTGCCGTACCTTCGGGTCTTGCTGATCGTTTCACCGGGCATGCGAAAGATCATCATGACTGCCGCGCTGACTTTGGCCGCTGCGGCGATGGCGGCTCCTGCCCATGCCGACAACCTTGGTGACGGCGTCAAGGCCGTCACGAACTGGAACTTCTCGGCGGCAGCCGTCTGCCTCCAGGAAGTAGCCGTGGTGCCCGTCCTGGGCGACTACATCGCCGATCACGTCAACAACTGCTCGAACGGCAACGTGATCGACCACTCCGCCGGCTAGCCGAACAGCTCCTCAGCCTTGAGAGAAGATTCCCTTCACGACGGCCCGGGCACGGCCCAGGAGGGCGCTCAGCCCTCCGACCTGCGGTTGGTTCAGTAGCCGAAGTCCTGCGTCCACCAAGGGCCGCCCTCGCCGAAGTGGACTCCGACGCCGAGGGTCTTGAAGTCGCAGTTCAGGATGTTGGCCTTGTGGCCGGGGCTGTTCATCCAGGCTTCCATGACGGCTGCCGCGTCGGCCTGGCCGCGGGCTATGTTCTCGCCGCCGAGGCTGGTGATCCCGGCGTTCGCCGCGCGGTCCCAGGGGCTGAGCCCACTCGGGTCGGTGTGGTCGAAGAAGGCCCGGGCCGCCATGTCCTCGCTGAAGGTCGCGGCCAGGTCCGTCAGGGCGCTGTTCGCGGCCACCGGGCTGCAACCGATCTTGGCGCGCTCGTCGTTGACGAGCTTGAGCACCTCGGTCTCGGCGGCGGACTCCGCGGACACGTTCACCGGGGTCTTGGCGACCGGCGCCTTGGTCTCCTTCTTGGAGGGCTTGGTCGTCTCGGGAGCCTTGGGCTCCTTCGTCTTCTCCTCCTTGGAGGCCCCGTTGCCCTGCTTCTTCGGCGGCTCGGTCGTGGTCGGAGCGGCCGACGGCGACGTGGAGGTCGACGGGGCGACGGTCGAAGGGGTCGACGCGCGACCGGAGCCACGGCTCGTCGACGTGCCCTCGCGGGCGTCCGCGCTGCCCGAGGTACCGCCCTGCTGGGTCTCCACGCTGGAGGGCGAGCTCGCGGCCTGGACGCTGTCGGAGTTGTTGCTGCCACCGCCGAGCGCGTAGTTGTCGGCGCCGGGCACGACACCGGCCGCGACGGCCACGGTGCCGAGGGCCACGGCCGCCGAGACGCCGAGCAGCCCCGTCTTGACCGGGCTCGGACCCTTCCGCTTGCGGTGCGAGCGGGCGGAGGCGGCGGTCGGGAGATCGGCGACGGCCGCGTAGCCGTACAGGTTCTCCGGGCCGTAGCTTTCCGTGGGGGTCCCGCTCGTATCTGTGACTCCGGTGGCGCGCCCTGTGGCGGCGCGGCCGGCGTCGGAGCGTCGGTGGCGTCCCATCTCTTGGGCCTTCCTCGATCTTGAGTCAGCGATCCTCATTTAAACCTCACCCGAAAGAGTGAGTTTCTAATGAGACTCATTGGGTCGGGACGGTACCCCATGGCGCGAGTGGAGGATGTGCTCCACGAGACATTGTCCGGTTAGCGTGCAGCCATGAACGAGGTTTCACGGCTGGTCGTCTGGGTCCGCGGACGGGTCCAAGGTGTGGGTTTCCGCTGGTTCACGCGGGCCAGGGCACTGGAGATCGGAGGGCTGAGTGGTTTTGCTCTCAATCTCGACGACGGACGCGTCCAGGTGGTCGCGGAGGGCCCCCGGGCCGGCTGTCAGAGTCTGCTCGACTGGCTCCAGGGAGACGACACGCCCGGCCGGGTGGACGGAGTCACTGAGATCTGGGACACGCCCCGGGGGATCTACGACGGCTTCGCCATCCGCTGACGACGGCGGCCCGCGGGGGCCCCGGAAGGTGGCGTGGCGTATGCCACCGGCACCCGTCAGTAGTGGAAATGGCCTGGTGGTTGCCAAGAACGGCGCAAAGTGGCAGGCTCCCGAGATAACGATGATCCCGCCGCCCTGAGGGCCCCACCGGAGTCACAGCGCCGCCGTTTCGGAAGCCGCGCGACAGTGGGTTGCCCGCCGATACAGGGCGTGATCGTGTTGACCGTCAAACTTTTTGGTGAGACGCTGAAAGCCCCGCGCACCTTAGCTGTTTGGCATGTGGAACGGCAGCAGGACATCAGCAGTGTCAAGCATTGCGGGTGCGATTCCCTCACGACCCACACCGCTTCGGTCGGTCACTCAGTGTGGAGGACCATCCATCATGGCAAAGGCGCTTCTCGGTTACGTCGGCGGTTCCGACCCGCGACTCATTGCCGAGATGCGACGGCTCCAGCAGCGCGTCCAAGACCTCGAATCCGAGCTTGTACGGATCCAGGCCGAGAACGACGCGCTCGCGGCTGCCGCTTCTCACGACTCGATTCTCGAGAGCATCGACGTACCCCAGGCGGAGCCTGCGCTCACCTGATCACTGCACCGCACCATGACAGCAGTGGTCGGGCGGCCCGAATCAACCGCTACGTTGTCAGATTTGCAAGGGACGCCGTCCGGCGTCCCTTCTTTCTTTCCCCCGAGCGGCCGTCCCCACCATCCCCCCTCTTTAACGTCTGGTGTGCCCTGCGCGTTCATGGGCGAAACCGCGCGTTCATGGAGTGAGACCGGCCCGAAAGGTAGAGTCCGGCGGCGTGCACCTCAAGGCCCTGACCCTGCGCGGGTTCAAGTCGTTCGCCTCCGCGACCACGCTGCGGTTCGAGCCGGGCATCACCTGTGTCGTGGGCCCCAACGGCTCGGGCAAGTCCAACGTCGTGGACGCCCTGAGCTGGGTCATGGGCGAACAGGGGGCCAAGTCGCTGCGCGGCGGCAAGATGGAGGACGTCATCTTCGCCGGCACCACCGGGCGCCCGCCGCTCGGCCGTGCCGAGGTCTCCCTGACCATCGACAACTCGGACGGGGCGCTGCCCATCGAGTACGCCGAGGTCACCATCACGCGGATCATGTTCCGCAACGGCGGCAGCGAGTACCAGATCAACGGCGACACCTGCCGTCTGCTCGACATCCAGGAACTGCTGTCCGACTCCGGCATCGGCCGTGAGATGCACGTCATCGTCGGACAGGGCCAGCTCGACTCCGTCCTGCACGCCGACCCGATGGGCCGCCGCGCCTTCATCGAGGAGGCGGCGGGCGTCCTCAAGCACCGCAAGCGCAAGGAGAAGGCGCTGCGGAAGCTGGACGCGATGCAGGCCAACCTCGCGCGCGTGCAGGACCTCACCGACGAACTGCGGCGCCAGCTCAAGCCGCTCGGCCGGCAGGCCGCCGTCGCCCGCCGCGCCGCCGTCATCCAGGCCGACCTGCGTGACGCCCGGCTGCGCCTCCTCGCCGACGACCTCGTACGGCTGCGGGGCGCCCTCCAGTCCGAGATCGCCGACGAGGCCGCGCTCAAGCAGCGCAAGGAGTCCGCCGAGGCCGAGCTCAGGAAGGCGCTCCAGCGGGAGGCCCTGTTGGAGGACGAGGTCCGTCGGCTCACACCGCGCCTCCAGCGCGCCCAGCAGACCTGGTACGAACTCTCCCAGCTCGCGGAGCGGGTGCGCGGCACGGTCTCGCTGGCCGACGCGCGCGTGAAGAGCGCCACCTCGGTGCCCGCCGAGGAACGGCGCGGGCGCGACCCCGAGG
Organism: Streptomyces sp. NPDC005070; assembly: GCF_053600395.1. Taxonomy (NCBI): domain Bacteria; kingdom Bacillati; phylum Actinomycetota; class Actinomycetes; order Kitasatosporales; family Streptomycetaceae; genus Streptomyces; species Streptomyces sp. NPDC005070. Next base: position 21,861 of record NZ_JBSFZS010000024.1, read on the forward strand.
ACATGGAGCGCGAGGCCGTCCGCGTCCGCGAGCAGGAGGCCGAGCTCGAAGCGGCCCTGGACGCGGCCGAGCGGGCCCTGGAGGACACGGTCGCGCACCGCGCAGAACTGGAGCGCGAGCTGACCGTCGAGGAGCGCCGCCTCAAGGACGTGGCCCGCGCCATCGCCGACCGCCGCGAGGGCCTCGCCCGCCTCGGCGGCCAGGTCAACGCCGCCCGGTCGCGCGCCGCCTCCGCGCAGGCCGAGATCGACCGCCTCGCCGCCGCCCGCGACGAGGCCCAGGAACGCGCGGTCACGGCACAGGAGGAGTACGAGGAGCTGAAGGCCGAGGTCGACGGGCTCGACGCGGGCGACGCCGATCTCACCGAACAGCACGAGGCGGCCAGGCGGGCCCTGTCCGACGCGGAGGCCGCGCTGAGCGCGGCCCGCGAGGCCGCCACCGCGGCCGAACGCAAGCGCGCCGCGACCCAGGCCCGGCGCGACGCCCTGGCCCTCGGCCTGCGGCGCAAGGACGGCACGGGAGCGCTGCTCGGTGCCACGGACCGGCTCACCGGGGTCCTCGGTCCCGCCGCCGGACTGCTGACGGTCACCCCCGGCTTCGAGGTCGCGCTCGCCGCCGCGTTCGGCGCGGCCGCCGACGCCGTCGCCGTCGCCACCCCCGCCTCGGCCGCCGAGGCCATCCGGCTGCTGCGCAAGCAGGACGCCGGCCGCGCGGCCCTGCTCCTCGCCGGAGCACCCGGGGAACCCGACGCCGAAGCGCACGCCCCCGCCGGACCGGCGGACGGCGCCTCCCCGCACGTACCCCGCGACGACGACACGCCGCCGTACGCCGCCGATCTCGTCCGGGGCCCGGCCGAACTGATGCCCTCCGTACGGCGGCTGCTGCGCGGGATCGTCGTCGTCGGCACCCTGGAGGAGGCCGAGGACCTGGTCTACGCACGGCCCGGACTCACCGCGGTGACCGCCGAGGGCGACCTGCTCGGGGCGCACTTCGCGCACGGCGGGTCCGCCGGGGCGCCCAGTCTGCTCGAAGTGCAGGCCTCCGTGGACGAGGCGGCGGCCGAACTGGAAGAACTGGCCGTACGCTGCGAGGAGTTGACCGAGGCGCAGCGGCTGGCGACCGAGCAGCGGGGCGAACGGGCCGAACTCGTCGAGGAGTTGGGGGAGCGGCGAAGGGCCGCCGAACGGCAGAAGTCGTCCGTCGCCCAGCAGCTCGGACGGCTGGCCGGACAGGCACGCGGCGCCGCGGGCGAGGCCGAGCGGAGCACCGCCGCGGCCGCCCGCGCGCAGGAAGCCCTCGACCGGGCCGTGGACGAGGCGGAGGAACTGGCCGAACGGCTCGCCGTGGCCGAGGAGATGCCGGTCGAGGAGGAACCCGACACCTCGGTCCGGGACCGGCTCGCCGCGGACGGCGCCAACGCGCGGCAGACGGAGATGGAGGCCCGCCTCCAGGTACGCACGCACGAGGAACGGGTCAAGGGACTCGCCGGACGGGCCGACTCGCTGGACCGCGCCGCCCGCGCCGAACGGGAGGCACGCGCGCGTGCCGAACAGCGGCGCGCCCGGCTCCGCCACGAGGCCGCCGTCGCCGCGGCCGTGGCCTCCGGCGCACGGCAGCTTCTCGCGCACGTCGAGATCTCGCTCGCCCGTGCCGAGGAGGAGCGCACCGCCGCCGACAGCGCGAAGGCCCACCGTGAGCAGGAGCTCGTGACCGCGCGGAGTCGGGGCCGCGAGCTCAAGGAGGAGCTCGACAAGCTCACCGACTCGGTGCACCGGGGCGAGGTGCTCGGTGCAGAGAAGCGGATGCGCATAGAGCAGCTCGAGGCGAAGGCGCTGGACGAACTCGGCGTCGAGCCGGCGGGACTCGTCGCGGACTACGGCCCCGACCAGCTCGTACCGCCCTCGCTGCCCGCCGAGGGCGAGGAACTGCCCGAGGACCCCGAGCACCCGCGCAACCAGCCCCGGCGGTTCCACCGCGCGGAGCAGGAGAAGCGGCTCAAGTCTGCCGAGCGGGCGTACCAGCAGCTCGGCAAGGTCAATCCGCTGGCCCTGGAGGAGTTCGCCGCGCTGGAGGAGCGCCACAAGTTCCTCAGCGAGCAGTTGGAGGACCTGAAGAAGACCCGCGCCGACCTTCTTCAGGTGGTGAAGGAGGTCGACGAGCGCGTCGAGCAGGTCTTCACCGAGGCGTACCGGGACACCGCGCGGGAGTTCGAGGGCGTCTTCAGCCGGCTGTTCCCGGGCGGGGACGGGCGGCTCATCCTGACCGACCCCGACAACATGCTCACCACCGGTGTCGACGTCGAGGCCAGGCCGCCGGGCAAGAAAGTCAAGCGGCTCAGCCTGCTCTCCGGCGGCGAACGGTCGCTGACCGCCGTCGCGCTCCTCGTGTCGATCTTCAAGGCGCGCCCCAGCCCGTTCTACGTGATGGACGAGGTCGAGGCGGCGCTGGACGACACCAACCTCCAGCGGCTGATCAGGATCATGCAGGAGCTGCAGGAGGCCTCCCAGCTCATCGTGATCACGCACCAGAAGCGCACGATGGAGGTCGCCGACGCGCTCTACGGCGTCTCCATGCAGGGCGACGGCGTCTCGAAGGTCATCAGCCAGCGCCTGCGCTGATCACCGGGGCCGCCGCTCGCGGTTGTCCGCCCCGTTCCGGTCCGCGCCGCCGCCCGCGGTTGCGCGCCCGCTTCCGGTCCGGGCCGCCGGCTACGGCCGGTCGTCCGGCGCCGGCAGGTCCTCGCCCACGCCCTCGTCGGCGAGTTCGGCGAGCACCTCGGCGTGACAGCGCTCGGGGACGCACCAGCAGCCGAGGCGGTGACCGCGCAGGGCGGGGAGCCGGGCCAGCAGTTCCGGGCGTGCCAGCAGATAGGCGCGGTACATCTCGACGACCTCGTCCCGGGTGCCGTCGTGGCCGGGGCGGAACGGGCTCGCCAGCGGGGAGCCGGTCAGGTGCCAGCCGCCCCGGTGCATGGGGCGGCCGACGTACACCACATCGGCGTACGCGGGATCGTCGCGGTGACCCTTGAGGTTCACGACCGTGGTCTGCGGCATGACCGGATCCTCCTCGCCCGGGCGGCCGGGGGCAACGCGAGCAACGGCCGGGGGCAACGCGAGCACGGCCGGGAACTGGCCCTTCGGTGGACCATTCGGGCACTTGATGTTCAAAGCTTGAACACAACAACGCCACATCGGCCGGGATAATCCGTAAAGACCCAGACGACCCCCGTGTTTGGCTTCGAAAAGTGAAGGCATAGTCTCTCTGACGTTGCTTTTACCTTCAGGTGGTGGCCCGCGTGAACCTGTGCGCCACTGGTAACCACCAGCGAAGGCTTTCGCCCCCCACCCCCGGCAGCGAGGCCGGTGGCCCGAGGAGTCTTACGTGACCAGCGCATCGCAGGCACCTGTGCCAGGAGCCAAGCCGGCTCCTCCCGAACATCTCGGGCATGTCATCTTCATCGCGGCGGCGGCCGCGATGGGCGGCTTCCTGTTCGGCTACGACAGCGCTGTGATCAACGGTGCGGTCGAGGCCATCCGCGACCGGTACGACATCGGCTCCGCGGCGCTGGCCCAGGTCATCGCCATCGCCCTGATCGGCTGTGCCATCGGCGCCGCGGCCGCCGGCCGCATGGCCGACCGCATCGGACGCATCCGCTGCATGCAGATCTCCGCGAGCCTCTTCACCGTCAGCGCCGTCGGCTCGGCCCTGCCCTTCGCGCTGTGGGACCTCGCCTTCTGGCGCATCATCGGCGGATTCGCCATCGGTATGGCCTCCGTCATCGGCCCCGCCTACATCGCCGAGGTCTCCCCGCCCGCGTACCGCGGACGGCTCGGCTCGTTCCAGCAGGCCGCGATCGTCGTCGGCATCGCCATCTCGCAGCTCGTCAACTACGCCATCCTCCAGGCCGCCGACGGCGACCAGCGGGGCACGGTGTTCGGCCTGGAAGCCTGGCAGGTCATGCTCGGCGTCATGGTCGTACCGGCCGTCCTCTACGGTCTGCTGTCCTTCGCCATCCCCGAGTCCCCGCGCTTCCTGCTCGAGGTCGGCCGCAGGGGCCAGGCCCGCGAGGTGCTCAAGGAGGTCGAGGGCGACAAGATCGACCTGGACGCCCGGGTCGTCGAGATCGAGACGGCCATGAAGCGCGAGCACAAGTCGACCTTCAAGGACCTGCTCGGCGGCAGTTTCCTCTTCCTGCCGATCGTCTGGATCGGTATCGGCCTCTCGGTCTTCCAGCAGTTCGTCGGCATCAACGTCGCGTTCTACTACTCCTCGACGCTGTGGCAGTCGGTCGGCGTCGACCCGACAGACTCGTTCTTCTACTCGTTCACCACGTCCATCATCAACATCATCGGCACCGTGATCGCCATGATCTTCGTGGACCGCGTCGGCCGTAAGCCGCTCGCCCTCATCGGCTCGGTGGGTATGGCCTTCGGTCTCGGCCTGGAGGCCTGGGCCTTCTCCTACGACCTGGTCGACGGCAAGCTGCCGGCCACCCAGGGCTGGGTCGCCCTGGTCGCCGCCCATGTCTTCGTCCTCTTCTTCGCCCTCTCCTGGGGTGTCGTGGTCTGGGTGTTCCTCGGCGAGATGTTCCCGAACCACATCCGCGCCGCCGCCCTCGGTGTCGCCGCCTCCGCGCAGTGGATCGCCAACTGGGCCATCACCGCGAGCTTCCCGTCGCTGGCCGACTGGAACCTCTCCGCGACCTACGTGATCTACACCTGCTTCGCCGTGCTCTCCATCCCCTTCGTCCTCAAGTTCGTCAAGGAGACGAAGGGCAAGGCACTGGAGGAGATGGGCTGACCGCCCGTGTCACCGGTGGCTCCCCACGGCCGCCGGTGACTCCCCTTGGCTCGAGGAGAAGGGCCAAGTCCCCGCTGCCCCTCTCCTCGTACTCGTGAAGAGGGCGTGCTGCCCCGGCTCGGACCGTCAGGTCACGCGAGCCGGGGCAGCACGCTTTCGCAGAAGAGACGCAGGCTGCGCCAGCCCTCGTCCACCGGCATCCCGCCGGACAGCGGATGCAGGACGAGGCTGTCCAGGCCCAGCCCCACGCACTGGTCGGGTGTGAGGACGCGGTAGACGCCCTCGGCGCGCAGCTCCTCGACCGTCGTGGCCGCCGACTTCACCGCCGAGCGGATCTCGCCGGACTGCCAGGAGGCGTACGTCCGTGCCTCGTGCAGGAAATGGCGGCCGTACTCGGCCCAGGCCCGGTCCGGGTCCTCGGCGATGTGCAGCAGCGGCGTCTCGGCACCGGGCATCATGGTCCAGCCCTCGGTGCCGTACTCGATGAGCCGCTCCTTGTAGTAGGCCTCCAGCTCGGGCAGATGCGCGCTGGGGAAGAACGGCAGGCCGAGCCGGGCGGCGCGCCGGGCCGCCGCCCGGGAGGAGCCGCCCACCAGCAGCAGGGGGTGCGGGTCCGAGAACGGGCGCGGGGTGACCCGTACCGTACGGCCCCGGTAGCTGAACTCCTCGCCGGTCCAGGCCTTCAGCACCGTCTCCAGAAGCTCGTCCTGGAGCTTGCCGCGCCGCTTCCAGTCGACGTCGAACTGCGCGTACTCCTCGGGCCGGTAGCCGATGCCGGCCACGGTCACCAGGCGGCCGCCGCTGAGCAGGTCCAGCACGGCGATGTCCTCGGCGAGACGCAGCGGGTCGTGCAGCGGGCCGATGACGGCCGAGACGGTGACCGCGATCTGCCGGGTGGCCCCGAAGACCGCGCCCGCGAACGCGAACGGCGAGGGCAGCCAGTTGTTGACGGCGCCGTGGTGCTCCTCCGTCTGCACCGTGGTGACCCCGCGGTCGTCGGCGTACGTGGCCATCTCGACGGCGGCCCGGTAGCGGGCGCTGAGCGAGGCGGGGGTGGCGTCGGGTTCGACGAGGTTGAAGCGCACGACCGTCACGGGCATGGGGAGCCCCCCCTTCGTGGGTGGAGGGGGACGGTAGCTGACGAAGCGTCAGGTTTCCATAGTCGTGGTACCGGTAGGGTCCGCCCGCGGGCGGTGACGTCGCGATGGTGCGAGGGAGTGCGCGTCACGGCCCACGGTATGGACCGTGACACACCCTGGGTACGCTGCGCGCACCCGTACGTACCTCGTGAAAACGGAGCAGTCGGCGTACCGCCGCACCGATACTGAGGAGGTTGTGACTCCGCCCTGAAGGGCTTCCCGCCGACGTGTGGCCGAGCGGCGGACCAGCCCGGCCCGCGGGGCACGCGGCCCCCGCAGGGACAACGGCTGGCCGGGCGGCAGGTCACGCATACTGGGCTTGTTATGGAAACCATCATCCTTGCTGTAGTCATCGCCGTGGTGGTGATCGGCGCGCTCGGTGGGCTCGTCGTCGGCAGTCGCAAGCGGAAGCAGCTGCCCCCGCCGCCCCCCGCCGCCCCCGACATCACCGCACCACCGGCCGAACCGCACGTCGGCGACGAGGCCGAGGCGCCACACGACGAGCCGCGCCGCACCGTGGACGAGGTGGATCTCCCCGACGGCTCGGCCGCCCCGTCGGTCGTCGTCGAAGAACCTCCGGTCGCCGCCCCCCAGATCGAGATCCCGGAACCGACCGCCGGGCGTCTGGTGCGCCTGCGCACCCGGCTCTCCCGCTCGCAGAACGCGCTCGGCAAGGGGCTGCTCACGCTGCTCTCGCGCGAGCACCTCGACGACGACACCTGGGAGGAGATCGAGGACACGCTGCTCGTCGCCGACGTCGGTGTGCAGCCCACCCAGGAACTGGTCGAGCGGCTGCGCGAGCGGGTGAAGGTGCTCGGCACGCGGACACCGGACGAACTGCGCGCCCTGCTGCGCGAAGAGCTGATCCAGCTTCTCGACCCGGAGTTCGACCGTGCGGTCAAGACCGACTCGAACCTCGACACCCCGGGCATCGTGATGGTCGTCGGCGTCAACGGCACCGGCAAGACCACCACCACCGGCAAGCTCGCGCGCGTGCTCGTCGCCGACGGCAAGAACGTCGTGCTCGGCGCCGCCGACACCTTCCGCGCCGCCGCCGCCGACCAGCTCCAGACCTGGGGCGAGCGCGTGGGTGCCCGTACCGTCCGCGGCCCCGAGGGCGGCGACCCCGCCTCGATCGCGTTCGACGCGGTCAAGGAGGGCATCGAGGAGGGCGCGGACGTCGTCCTCATCGACACCGCGGGCCGGCTCCACACCAAGACCGGCCTCATGGACGAGCTCGGCAAGGTCAAGCGCGTCGTGGAGAAGCACGCGCCGCTCGACGAGGTGCTGCTCGTCCTCGACGCGACCACCGGGCAGAACGGTCTCGTGCAGGCGCGCGTGTTCGCCGAGGTCGTCGAGATCACCGGCATCGTGCTGACCAAGCTCGACGGCACGGCGAAGGGCGGCATCGTCGTCGCGGTGCAGCGCGAGCTGGGCGTCCCGGTCAAGCTGGTGGGTCTCGGAGAGGGCGCGGACGACCTGGCGCCGTTCGAGCCGGAGGCGTTCGTTGACGCCCTTATCGGAGAGTGACCACCCGCGCGAACGCGTAGGTGCCCGAAGAAGCGCCCGCCCCCGCAGCACTGCGGGGACGGGCGCTTCGTCCGTTCGGCTCGCTCCGGCGGGTCAGGCCCGCGAACGGTGTGCCACGTAGGCGAGGGTGCCCAGCAGCAGCCTGGCCGGGGGCGGCTTCGGGGCGGAGTCGAGAGCGGGGGAGCGCAGCCAGCGGACCGGGCCGAGTCCCGCGCGGTCGGAGGGCGGGGCGGTGATGAACGTGCCCGGGCCGAGGCCGTGCAGGTCGAGGGAGGCGTCGTCCCAGCCCATGCGGTAGAGCAGCTCGGGAAGTTCGGCGGCGGAACCGGGGGAGACGAAGAAGTGGGCGCGGCCGTCCGGGCCGGCCGTCACGGGACCGAGCGGCAGGCCCATGCGCTCCAGCCGGACGAGCGCGCGGCGCCCGGCCGCCTCGGCGACCTCGATGACGTCGAAGGCCCGGCCGGCCGGCAGCATCACCGCGGCGCCCGGGAAGCCCGCCCAGATGCCGGTCGCCTCGTTCAGTGTGGTGCCCGCCGGGATCGTGGGGGCGAAGGCCAGGGGGTGCGCACCCGGCGCCGGGCAGTCGGCCCGGCCGCACGAACACGCCCCCGCGGCGGCTCGGGCACCCGGGACCACGTCCCATCCCCACAGTCCGGTGAACGCGGCGACGGCGCCGCCCTTCGACGAGTGGCCGCGGCGACGAGCACCGGTCCGGATGTCGCGCATCGCCCGACTACTGCCGATCGTGAAGACCATGCCCCCTCCAACGGGTCCGGTGCGCCCGTGGTTACGTCACGGAACCGGATTGTCACCCTCTGTTCCTGCCTGCCCGGTTTCACGCGATACCAGACAGCGCCTTGTCGCGCATGGGGTGGTGCGTTCGGCTCCGTGCGCCCTGGAGTGCGCTTCTCCGCCCACCCTTGGTCGTTCTGTGTCAAGTGAATCGCGAGCAGGGCGACTGGAGTTCATTCGAAGGGGTGGCGAATGGTGGCGTTTCACGGATCGCCATGGCTGGACGCGTGATCGTAGGATTACTTTGAGTGCACGAGTCCTGGGGTTTTGTTTACTCGTGAGTATGCCAAGGGCAAGCAGGGTTCCCGTTCGAAGGGTGAGAACTACCGGACGCGCGGCCGCGTTTACGGGCATTCTGATAGGGCTTGGCGCAGAGCGGCGACAAGTGGTCTCGGGGAGTGGGGGCGTTCCAGTGGGCGGCAACGGCGGAGGCGGGACGAACGCTGACAGGCGCCCCAACGAGCTGCTCGGCTCGTGGTTCGTGCGCAGTGGCTGGTCGAAGGGCGAGCTGGCGCGCCAGGTGAACCGCAGGGCCCGCCAGTTGGGGGCCAACCACATCTCGACGGACACCTCGCGGGTGCGCCGCTGGCTGGACGGGGAGAATCCGCGCGAGCCGATCCCGCGGATCCTGTCGGAGCTGTTCTCCGAGCGGTTCGGCTGTGTCGTCGCCGTGGAGGACCTCGGTCTGCGCGCCGCCCACCAGGCGCCCTCCGTGTCCGGCATCGACCTTCCGTGGACCGGCCCCCAGACCGTCGCGCTCATCAGCGAGTACTCGCGCAGCGACCTGATGCTCGCCCGGCGCGGCTTCCTCGGCAGTTCGCTGGGGCTCTCCGCGGGCCCGGCCCTCATCGAGCCCATGCAGCGCTGGCTCGTGCCCACCCCGCCGACGGCGTACGAGCCGGCCGAACCGCCGGCCTCCACGCGCCGCGGCGGCAGGCTCTCCCAACCGGAGCTGGATCTCCTGGAGTCCACCACCGTGATGTTCCGTCAGTGGGACGCGCAGTGCGGCGGCGGACTGCGCCGCAAGGCCGTCGTCGGCCAGTTGCACGAGGTGACGGACCTCCTCCAGGAGCCGCAGCCCGCCGCCACCGAGAAGCGCCTGTTCAAGGTCGCCGCCGAACTGGCCGAGCTGGCGGGCTGGATGAGCTACGACGTGGGCCTCCAGCCCACCGCGCAGAAGTACTTCGTGCTCGCCCTGCACGCCTCGAAGGAGGCGGGCGACAAGCCGCTCGGCTCGTACATCCTCTCCAGCATGAGCCGTCAGATGATTCACCTCGGGCGGCCGGACGACGCCCTGGAGCTGATCCACCTCGCCCAGTACGGCAGCCGTGACTGCGCGAGCCCGCGCACCCAGTCGATGCTGTATGCGATGGAGGCCCGCGCCTACGCCAACATCGGCCAGCCCGGAAAGTGCAAGCGGGCCGTCCGCATGGCCGAGGACACCTTCGCCGACGTGCACGAGTGGGACGAGCCGGACCCCGACTGGATCCGCTTCTTCTCCCGGGCCGAGCTGTACGGCGAGAACTCGCACTCCTACCGTGACCTCGCCTACGTCGCCGGGCGCAGCCCCACGTACGCCTCCATGGCCGAGCCCCTGATGCAGAAGGCGGTCGACCTCTTCGGCAAGGACTCCGAGCATCAGCGGTCGTACGCGCTCAACCTCATCGGCATGGCCACCGTGCACCTGCTGCAGCGCGAGCCCGAGCAGAGTGCCGTCCTGGCCAAGGAAGCCCTGAGGATCGGCAGGAAAGTGCGCTCCGAGCGCGTCAACACTCGTATCCGAAAGACGGTCGACACCGCCGTCCGTGACTTCGGGGATCTCGCTGAGGTCATCGACCTCACCGACCAGCTCGCCGTCGACCTGCCCGAGACCGCCGAGGCGGTCTGACACGGGGCCGCCGCGGCGGCCCCGCCCAGCACTCCGGCCGCGGCCGGTCGTCCTGAACTGCCCGACTCGGCTCCCCCATGCCAGGTCATCGGACGACCGGACGTGGCCGGTTCCGCTGTATGCGGCCCCCGCCGGCGCCGCCCCGGCCCGCACGCGCGGGCATGCCCCACACGGTGGTCATGTCCCCGCGCGTCCAGAGCGCCGCGAGCATCCCCCCGGAGATTGCGTCACGATAACGATCGCTTCGACCACAATCAGGCAGTTCATGAACGTGTAACACACGGAGCGCCTTCGTCACTGGTGCGAAACATCGAGGGGCGTCCACGGAAACCGCGCTGCGTCAATCTCATGGCGCATAACCGGCCCACCCCTCACGACCACTCAGGCTTCGCCCGCACGGGGCCGTACCAACGACGAGGAGACGCCGATGGCACCAGCCATCACCCTTGCCGCAGAGGCACCCAAGCTGTCTGCCGCCAACACAGGGTTCATGCTCATCTGTTCCGCCCTCGTGCTCATCATGACGCCGGGCCTCGCCTTCTTCTACGGAGGCATGGTCCGCGTCAAGAGCACGCTCAACATGCTGATGATGAGCTTCATCAGCATGGGGATCATCACCATCCTGTGGGTGCTGTACGGCTTCTCCCTCGCCTTCGGCACGGACAAGGGATCGTTCATCGGCTGGACCTCTGACTGGGTCGGCCTCAGCAACATCGGCCTGACGGAACTCTGGCCCGGATACACCATCCCGGTCTTCGTCTTCATGGTCTTCCAGCTCATGTTCGCGATCATCACCCCCGCACTGATAAGCGGTGCCCTCGCGGACCGCGTGAAGTTCACTGCGTGGTCGCTGTTCATCACGCTGTGGGCCACGCTCGTCTACTTCCCGGTCGCCCACTGGGTGTGGGGCACCGGCGGCTGGGCCTTCGACCTCGGCGTGATCGACTTCGCCGGCGGTACGGCGGTCCACATCAACGCGGGTGCCGCGGCGCTCGGCGTGATCCTGGTCATCGGCAAGCGCGTCGGCTTCAAGAAGGACCCGATGCGCCCGCACAGCCTCCCGCTGGTGATGCTCGGCTCCGGTCTGCTGTGGTTCGGCTGGTTCGGCTTCAACGCCGGCTCGTGGCTCGGCAACGACGACGGCGTCGGCGCGCTGATGTTCGTCAACACCCAGGTCGCCACCGCGGCCGCCATGCTGGCCTGGCTCCTCTACGAGAAGATCCGGCACGGCGCGTTCACCACGCTGGGCGCCGCCTCCGGCGCAGTCGCCGGTCTGGTCGCCATCACCCCGTCCGGCGGCGCGGTCTCCCCGCTCGGTGCCATCGCGGTCGGCGCCATCGCCGGTGTCCTGTGCGCCATGGCCGTCGGCCTGAAGTACAGGTTCGGCTACGACGACTCCCTGGACGTCGTCGGTGTCCACCTCGTCGGCGGTGTCATCGGCTCCCTGCTGATCGGCCTCTTCGCCAGCGGCCACGGCCAGTCCACGGTCGAGGGCCTCTTCTACGGCGGCGGCCTGACCCAGTTCTGGAAGCAGTGCGCCGGCGTCTTCGCCGTCCTCGGCTACTCCCTGGTCGTCTCCGCCATCCTCGCCTTCGTCATCGACAAGACCCTCGGCATGCGGGTCACCGAGGACGAGGAGATCGCCGGCATCGACCAGGCCGAGCACGCCGAGACCGCATACGACTTCAGCGGCGCCGGTGGTGGCGCGGCCCGGACCGCCGTGCCCGCTCCGGCCGACACGGACGCCAAGAAGGTGGACGCATGAAGCTCATCACCGCCGTCGTGAAGCCCCACCGGCTCGACGAGATCAAAGAGGCACTGCAGGCCTTCGGCGTCCACGGACTGACGGTCACCGAGGCGAGCGGCTACGGTCGGCAGCGGGGACACACCGAGGTGTACCGCGGCGCCGAGTACACGGTCGACCTCGTCCCCAAGATCCGCATCGAGGTGCTGGTCGAGGACGACGACGCCGAACAGCTCATCGACGTCGTCGTCAAGGCGGCCCGCACCGGCAAGATCGGTGACGGCAAGGTGTGGTCCGTCCCGGTCGACACGGCCGTCCGGGTCCGCACCGGCGAGCGCGGCCCCGACGCGCTCTGACGGACCGGCCCGCACGAAGAGGAAAGACAGGAGTCGCTGGGTGACGAGTACCAACACGCGAGTGGAAGCAGAGGACTCGGGACCCAGCGGCTACGCGGCGGCCCGGCTGCGCCTCCTCCAGGAGGGGGCGCGGTCCGGGCCGCCGCGCCGTACCGCCCTCGCGGAACTGACGGACGACTGGCTGACCGGCCTGTTCACCGCCGGATCCCAGGGCCTGCGCGGAGCCTCCCTCATCGCCGTCGGCGGCTACGGCCGCGGCGAGCTCTCCCCGCGCAGCGACCTCGACCTGCTCCTCCTGCACGACGGCACCGACCCCGGCGCCGTCGCCGCCCTCGCCGACCGCGTCTGGTACCCCGTCTGGGACCTGGGCCTCGATCTCGACCACTCGGTCCGCACCCCGGCCGAGGCCCGCAAGACCGCCGCCGACGACCTCAAGGTCCAGCTCGGCCTCCTCGACGCCCGCCACATCGCCGGCGACCTCGGCCTCACCGCGGGACTGCGGACCGCCGTCCTCGCCGACTGGCGCAACCAGGCGCCCAAGCGGCTGCCCCAGCTCCAGGAACTGTGCGCGGAGCGCGCCGAGCGCCAGGGTGAGCTCCAGTACCTCCTCGAACCCGACCTGAAGGAGGCCCGCGGCGGACTGCGCGACGCCACCGCGCTGCGCGCCGTCGCCGCCTCCTGGCTCGCGGACGCACCCCGCGAAGGCCTCGCGGACGCCCGCCGCCGACTCCTGGACGTCCGCGACGCGCTGCACCTCACCACCGGCCGCGCCACCGACCGCCTCGCCCTCCAGGAACAGGACCAGGTCGCCGCGGAACTCGGACTGCTGGACGCCGACACCCTCCTGCGCCAGGTGTACGAGGCCGCGCGCGTCGTGTCGTACGCCAGCGATGTCACCTGGCGCGAAGTCGGACGCGTCCTGCGTTCGCGCTCCGTGCGCCCGCGGCTGCGCGCCATGCTGGGCGGCGGCAAGCCCGTCGCCGAACGGTCCCCGCTCGCCGAGGGCGTGGTCGAACAGGACGGCGAGGTGGTGCTCGCCCGCGCCGCCCGGCCCGAGCGGGACCCCGTGCTCCCGCTGCGCGCCGCGGCCGCCGCCGCGCAGGCGGACCTCCCGCTGTCCCTGCACGCCGTACGGCGCATGGCCGCCGCCGCGCGCCCCCTCCCCACGCCCTGGCCCGCCGAGGCACGCGAACAGCTCGTCACCCTCCTCGGCTCGGGCCGCCCGACCATCGAGGTCTGGGAGGCGCTGGAGGCCGAAGGGCTCATCACCCGGCTGCTGCCCGACTGGGAGCGGGTGCGCTGCCGGCCCCAGCGCAATGCCGTCCACATCTGGACCGTCGACCGCCACCTCATCGAGACGGCCGTCCGCGCCTCCGAACTGACCCGCCGCGTCGGCCGTCCCGACCTCCTCCTCGTCGCCGCCCTCCTCCACGACATCGGCAAGGGCTGGCCCGGCGACCACTCCGTCGCCGGCGAGATCATCGCCCGGGACGTGGCCGCCCGTATCGGCTTCGACCGCGTGGACGTGACGGTGCTCGCCACCCTCGTACGCCACCATCTGCTGCTCGTCGACACCGCGACCCGGCGTGACCTGGAGGACCCGGCCACCGTCCGCTCCGTCGCCGAGGCCGTCGGATCGCAGGGCACCCTGGAACTGCTGCACGCGCTCACCGAGGCGGACGCGCTGGCCACCGGGCCCGCCGCCTGGTCCTCCTGGCGCGGCTCCCTCGTCGCCGACCTGGTCAAACGGGTCTCGGCCGTGCTGTCCGGGGATGCTCCCGAGGAGCCCGAGGCCGCCGCGCCGACCGCCGAGATGGAACGCCTCGCGATCGAGGCGTGCCGGACGGGCGGGCCCGTCCTGGCCCTGCGCGCGCAGACGGAACCCCTCGACACCGAGGCCGAACCGGCTGCCGCCCCGGCCGATCCGGAACCGCTCGGCGTGGAACTCCTCATCGCCGTCCCCGACCAGCCCGGCGTGCTCCCGTCGGTCGCCGGCGTCCTCGCCATGCACCGGCTGACCGTCCGTACCGCCGAGCTGCGCGCCCTGGACCTGCCCCACGGTGTCGACGGCACGGTGCTGCTGCTCAACTGGCGCGTCGCCGCCGAGTACGGCTCCCTGCCACAGGCCGCCCGGCTGCGCGCCGACCTCGTACGCGCCCTCGACGGCTCCCTCGACATCAGCGCCCGCCTCGCCGAACGCGATGCCGCCTACCCGCGCCGCCGGGGCGTCGTCGCGCCCCCCGCGCGCGTCACCGTCGCGTCGGCGGCGTCCCGCCTGGCCACGGTCATCGAGGTCCGCGCCCACGACGCCCCGGGCCTGCTGCACCGCATCGGGCGGGCCCTGGAGAAGGCGCGGGTCCGGGTACGGAGCATGCACGTCTCCACGCTCGGCGCGAACGCCGTGGACGCCTTCTACGTGACGGGCACGAAGGGGGAACCCCTGCCGGGGGAGGAGGCGGCCTCGGTGGCACGGGCGGTGGAGGAGGCACTGCGAGCCTGACCTGACCTGACCTCGGTCGGCCCGGCGCCGCGTCCGCGTGGACCCGGGCCCGCGCTCGTCCCGCGCGGCCGTCGGGCCCGTTCGTCCCGCGCGGAAGCGGATGTGATCTCCGCGACCCGGGGAGCCGTTCCGTCGCCCGAAGCCGGTCCGGTGGGGCCCTGGGCGGCGTCCCCGCCTGTCGAATGCGGTGTGCGGGGACGAATCGCTTGCGGGGACAGATACCCTGGAGGGCAGCCCGAAACGACCCCGACTCCGAGGACCGAAGCCACCGTGTTCGATACCCTCTCCGACCGCCTCAGCGCGACGTTCAAAAACCTCCGCGGCAAGGGGCGCCTCAGTGAGGCGGACATCGACGCCACGGCCCGCGAGATCCGCATCGCGCTCCTCGAAGCCGACGTCGCCCTGCCCGTCGTCCGCACGTTCATCAAGAACGTCAAGGAACGGGCCATGGGCAGCGATGTCTCCCGGGCCCTGAACCCCGCCCAGCAGGTCCTGAAGATCGTGAACGACGAGCTCGTCACGATCCTCGGCGGTGAGACCCGGCGTCTCCGCTTCGCCAAGAACCCGCCCACCGTGATCATGCTCGCGGGCCTTCAGGGCGCGGGAAAGACCACGCTCGCCGGAAAGCTCGGCAAGTGGCTCAAGGACCAGGGCCACTCCCCGATCCTCGTCGCCGCCGACCTCCAGCGCCCGAACGCGGTGAACCAGCTCAGCGTCGTCGCCGAGCGCGCGGGCGTCGCCGTCTACGCCCCCGAGCCGGGCAACGGCGTCGGCGACCCGGTCAAGGTCGCCAAGGACTCCATCGAGTTCGCGAAGGCCAAGGTCCACGACATCGTGATCGTGGACACCGCCGGCCGCCTCGGTATCGACCAGGAGCTGATGCAGCAGGCCGCGGACATCCGCGACGCCGTCAGCCCCGACGAGATCCTCTTCGTCGTCGACGCGATGATCGGCCAGGACGCGGTCAACACCGCCGAGTCCTTCCGTGACGGCGTCGGCTTCGACGGCGTGGTGCTCTCCAAGCTCGACGGTGACGCCCGCGGTGGTGCCGCCCTGTCGATCCGGCAGATCACCGGCAAGCCGATCATGTTCGCCTCGAACGGCGAGAAGCTCGACGACTTCGACGCGTTCCACCCTGACCGGATGGCCTCCCGCATCCTCGACATGGGTGACCTCCTCACCCTGATCGAGCAGGCGGAGAAGACGTTCAGCCAGGAAGAGGCCGAGAAGATGGCCTCCAAGCTGGCGTCCAAGAAGGGCCAGGACTTCACCCTGGACGACTTCCTGGCCCAGATGGAGCAGGTCCGGAAGATGGGCAGCATCAGCAAGCTGCTCGGCATGCTTCCGGGCATGGGCCAGATCAAGGACCAGATCAACAACCTGGACGAGCGGGACGTCGACCGCGTCGGCGCGATCATCAAGTCGATGACCCCGGGCGAGCGCCACGACCCGACGATCATCAACGGCTCGCGCCGCGCCCGTATCGCCAAGGGTTCCGGCGTCGAGGTCAGCGCGGTCAAGGGCCTGGTCGAGCGCTTCTTCGAGGCCCGCAAGATGATGTCCCGCATGGCCCAGGGCGGCGGGATGCCGGGCATGCCGGGGATGCCCGGCATGGGCGGCGGCCCCGGCCGCGCCAAGAAGAAGCCGAAGCAGGCCAAGGGCAAGCAGCGCTCCGGCAACCCGATGAAGCGCAAGCAGCAGGAGGAAGAGGAGGCCGCGCGCCGCGAGGCGGGCGCGCAGGGCGGCAACGCCTTCGGCCTCCCGCAGCAGGGCACCCAGGACGACTTCGAGCTGCCGGACGAGTTCAAGAAGTTCATGGGCTGACGCTCCTGGACCCACCTCCCGTCCCGTACGGGAGCCCCGTCGTGACGCCCGCTGGGGGCGCCTCTCACCACGAGAGGCGCCCCCAGCGGCATGACCGCGGGTGCCGGTGTCCGCCATCTGTCGTAACGTCCCTTTATGAGCAACCCTGTGCCACCGCGCAAGGCACCGGACCAGCCGTGGCGTACCGAGGGCACGCCACCCGAGCCGACTCCGCCGCCGGGCGGCCGGCGGAAGCTGCCGGGCGGCTGGTGGAGCCTGGCCCTGGCCGCGCTCATCGTGTTCCTCATCGCCAACCTGGTGCTGTCCGTCTACAACAAGGGCAACGAACCGACGATCTCGTACACGGAGTTCAGCCGGCAGGTCGACGACGGCAACGTCACCAAGATCTACGCCAAGGGCGACGCGATCCAGGGGCAGCTCAAGACCTCGCAGGAGAAGCCCGACGGCGACGGGAAGTACACCAAGTTCAAGACCCAGCGACCCGTCTTCGCCGGCGACAAGCTGTGGGACAACCTCCAGAAACACGACGTCACGGTGACCGCCTCGCCGGTGGTCCAGGAACGCAGCCTCCTGTTCAACCTGCTGATCTCGCTCGCCCCGATGATCCTGCTCGTCGTCCTGTGGATCTTCATCGCCCGGCGGATGGGCTCCGGCATGGGCGGCGCGGGCGGCATGCTCGGCCGCAAGACGCCGCCGAAACCGGTCGAGCTCGTGCCCGGCGGCAAGCGCACCACGTTCTCGGACGTGGCCGGCATCGACGAGGTGGCCGGCGAAGTCGACGACGTCGTGGACTTCCTCAAGAACCCCGACGCGTACCGCAGGATGGGCGCCAAGATGCCGCGCGGCGTGCTGCTGGCGGGCCCGCCCGGTACCGGCAAGACCCTGCTCGCCCGGGCCGTCGCGGGCGAGGCGGGCGTCCCGTTCTTCTCCGCCTCCGCCTCCGAGTTCATCGAGATGATCGTGGGCGTCGGCGCCTCGCGCGTGCGCGAACTGTTCGCCGAGGCCCGCAAGGTGGCACCCTCCATCATCTTCATCGACGAGATCGACACCATCGGACGGTCACGGTCGGGCGGCTCCGCCATGGGCGGCCACGACGAGCGCGAGCAGACGCTCAACCAGATCCTCACCGAGATGGACGGCTTCTCCGGCTCGGAGGGCGTCATCGTCATCGCCGCCACCAACCGCGCGGACATCCTGGACCCGGCGCTCACCCGGCCCGGCCGCTTCGACCGCGTCGTCAACGTCTCGCCCCCCGACCGCAGCGGCCGGAAGGCGATCCTGGAGATCCACACCCGCGAGATCCCGCTCGCCGAGGACGTGGACCTGACCCAGGTGGCCCGTACGACCCCGGGGATGACCGGCGCCGACCTCGCCAACCTCGCGAACGAGGCGGCCCTCCTCGCCGTCAAGCGCAAGCAGGCCGAGGTGACCCGGAGCGACCTCTCCGAAGCGCTCGAAAAGGTCCAGCTCGGTGCCGAACGCTCCCTCGTCATGCCCTACGAGGAACGCCGCCGCACCGCGTACCACGAGAGCGGCCACGCCCTCCTCGGGATGCTGCGGCCCGGCGCCGACCCCGTCCGCAAGATCACCATCGTTCCGCGCGGCCGCGCGCTCGGCGTCACGCTCTCGACGCCGGACGCGGACCGGTACGCGTACACCGAGGAGTATCTGCGCGGCCGGATCATCGGCGCCCTCGGCGGCATGGCCGCCGAGCACGTCGTCTACGACGTCATCACCACGGGCTCGGAGAACGACCTGGAGCAGGTCACCAACCTCGCCCGGGGCATGGTGGCCCGCTGGGGCATGAGCGAACGCGTCGGCCGGCTGTCGGCGCTGCCCAACGACGCCCAGCAGGCCTACGGCCTCGCGGCGGCCCCGGGCACCCTCGACTCGATCGACCACGAGATGCGCCGCATCGTCGACGAGTGCTACGAGGAGGCCTGCCAGAAGCTCCGCGACCACCGGGGGCAGCTCGACGCCCTGGCGGAGGCGCTTCTCGCGAACGAGACACTGGAGGAGGCCGAGGCATACCGGATCGCCGGGGTGCCCCGGACGGTCAAGGAGACCTGAACCCCCGGCCCGGACCCGGCTGGGGTCGGAGCCGGGTCGCCGCGGCGTCGTCAGACTGTGCGGGCGATCAGGTACCGGAACACGTTCGGCATCCAGACGGTGCCGTCCCGCCGCAGATGAGGGTGCAGCGCCTCCGCCACCTCCTTGTCGACCTGCGCCTGGTCGGTGGCGTCGACCGCGGCGTCGAAGAGCCCCGTGGAGAGCAGCCCGCGTACGGCACTGTCCACATCGGCGTAGCCGAACGGGCAGGCCACCCGCCCCGAGCCGTCCGGCCGCAGTCCTGCCCGCTGGGCCACCTCCTCCAGGTCGTCCCGGCGGGCGGCACGCCAGCTCGCCGCGCCGCGCAGGGGATCGGCCAGTTTCGTGGCCACCCGCAGCACGGCCGAGGTGGCGCACCGCTCCGGCGGCCCCCACCCGACGAGCACCACGGGCGTTCCCCGGCCCGCGAGCGGTGCCGCCTCCGCGAGCTGCGCACCGAGTCCCTCGGAGTCGCCGGCCACGCACCCGATCGGTTCGAACGCGGTCACCAGGTTGTACGCCGGCGCTCCCTCCACCACCGTGTCCCGGGGGGACCCGGACACGATCCGCGCCACGGCGCGCGGGCCCGCGTCCCGTTCGGACGGCAGCAGACGTTCCCGCGCGAGAGTCAGCCGTTCGGGCGACGAGGAGTCGACACCCGTGACCGCGGCGCCGCGGGAGCCGGCCATCAACAGGGCGAGCCCCGACCCGCAGCCGAGCCCGAGCAGCCGTGTCCCGCCGCCCACTTCGAGCCGCTCGTAGACGGCCTCGAAGAGCGGCACCAGCATCCGCTCCTGGATCTCGGCCCAGTCACGCGCGCGTGCACCCCGGTCGGAGCGGGGCGATGGGCCCGCATGAGGAAGGTGCTGCCGCACGAGCGTAGGTGTCATCGAAAGTGCCCCAATCCGCCGAGAGTTGCCGCCGGGCCCCCTTCCTCCGCCCCCGCGCGCGAGGCCCGCACTCCCCCCGTATGTCAGGTAACTCCGCCCTCGACGTGCCGTCCAGGGGTCTCGGGGGCCCGTTTACGGCCCGGCCGCGAAAGGCGCAAGAATTCACATACCGGCAACGTGGGCCCGTAGCATCACCCGCATGGCAAAGGCACCCGTTCTCACTCCCCAGGCGGACGATTTCCCGCGCTGGTACCAGGACTTGATCAACAAGGCCGAGCTCGCCGACAACGGACCGGTGCGCGGAACCATGGTCATCCGGCCCTACGGGTACGGGCTGTGGGAGCGGATGCAGCAGGAGCTGGACGCCCGTATCAAGGACGCGGGTGCCCAGAACGCCTACTTCCCGCTGTTCATCCCGCAGTCGTACCTGACCCGGGAGGCGGAGCACGTCGAGGGCTTCGCGCCCGAGCTCGCGGTCGTCACGCACGGCGGGGGCAAGGAGCTGGAGGAGCCGGTCGTCGTCCGCCCCACCTCCGAGACGATCGTCAACGAGTACTTCTCCAAGTGGGTGCAGAGCTACCGCGACCTGCCGCTGCTGATCAACCAGTGGGCGAACGTGGTCCGTTGGGAGATGCGCCCGAGGGTGTTCCTGCGAACGACCGAATTCCTCTGGCAGGAGGGCCACACCGCGCACGCCACGTACGAGGACGCCCGGGACTACGCCGCACACATCCACAAGCGGGTGTACGCCGACTTCATGGTGAACGTCCTCGGCATCGATGTCGTCCTTGGCCGGAAGACGGCGAGCGAGCGGTTCGCGGGCGCCGTCAACACCCTCACCCTCGAAGGGATGATGGGCGACGGCAAGGCGCTCCAACTGGGCACCAGCCACGAGCTGGGGCAGAACTTCGCGCGGGCGTTCAACACCCAGTACCTGTCCAGGGACGGGAAACAGGAGCTCGTCTGGCAGACCTCCTGGGGGGCCTCGACCCGCATGGTGGGTGGCCTGATCATGTCGCACGGTGATGACAGTGGGTTGCGGGTGCCGCCCCGGCTCGCCCCGGTACAGGTCGTCGTCCTCGCGATCAAGGGGGACGAGGCCGTTCTGGCCAAGGTCCGCGACATCGGCGAGCGGCTGGCGGCGGCGGGTGTACGGGTCCAGGTCGACGACCGTACGGACACCCCCTTCGGGCGCCGCGCCGTCGACTGGGAGCTCAAGGGCGTCCCCGTACGCATCGAGGTCGGGCCCCGTGACCTGGAGAACGGCACGGCGATGCTCGTCCGCCGCATTCCCGGAGGCAAGGAGCCGGTGGCCCTCGACGCGCTGGCCGCCCTGCTCCCCGGCGTCCTGGAGGAGGACCAGGCGCTCCTCCTGAGGCAGTCCCGCGAGCGCCGCGAGTCCCGTACGGCGGAGGTGTCGAGCATCGGCGCGGCCGTGGAGGCCGCCGTGTCCGGCGGCTGGGCGCGCATTCCCTGGGCCGACCTCGGCGAAGAGGGCGAGGCCAGGCTCGCCGAGCACGCGGTGACCGTACGGTGTCTGGTCGCCGAGGACGGGTCGGTGCCGGACGCCGACGACGCACCCGGTAACGTCGCCGTCGTCGCCCGCGCCTACTGAGCCGAACAGCAGGGCGGCCGAAACACCTCTTGCGCATCTGCCGACCACAGGTGCCTCGGCGTGCTGAAGTCGTCTACGCGCCGGGGCGTACGTGTGCCTACGTACCGCCTTGGTATGAGCTGTAACGCTTCTCCGCAGATCAGCGCACCCGACCTCGTCGGTTCACATCAGTGCCAACTGACGGGTACGTGCAAATTATTTGGGATGCCCCGTAATAGGAACACGGAGGCACTCCCGCTCGTTCTCATTACGTGAGCACGACACCACCTGTTCTCGCCGCAGAGCTGGCAGGGGCGTGGGCCGACATTCAGCGGCACCACCCCGAACTGCCCGATCTTGCCGCGCCAGAGTCCCTGATCGGAGAATCGTCGTCCGCCTGCGGACACGAACTCTCCTTCGAACGACTGCTTCACGAAGCAGTCCACGGCATCGCCGCCGCCCGCGGAGTCCGCGACACCTCGCGCGCCGGCCGCTATCACAACCGCAGATTCCTCGCGATCGCCGAGGAGCTGGGCCTGGACCATCCCGAGGAGCCGCATCCCAGCAGCGGCTTCTCGCTGGTCACGCTCAACCCCGAGGCGAAGCGCCGATACCGGCCGACCATCGAGCGGCTCCAGCGGGCGCTGAAGGCCCATACGGCCGCCACGTCCGCGGACACCGCCCGCTCGTTCCGCGGTCCGGCCGCCCGCCACGGCTCCTCCGGGGGAGGTGTCCGCGTCAAGGCCGTCTGTGACTGCGGGCGCAACGTGCGCGTGGTCCCGTCCGTCCTCGCGCAGGCGCCGATCGTGTGCGGAGGGTGCGGCAAGCCCTTCCGGATTCCGGAGGTGGTCGGGGCAGCCGCCGGCTGAGGTGCGGGCTCCACCGGCGTCTCGTGGGTGCCGGACGAGTTCGCGCGGCCCGTGAGCAGTCGTGCCTCCCCCACTGCCCTGGAGCATGTGGGGGAATTCAGGAGGCACGAGTGCGCGCGGGCGGCATCTCTCCGAGGCCCTCGGTGGCTGGTGCACGTCGCCCATGCCTGTCGGGCACCCGGAACGCCGGGTGCCCGACAGGCATGCGCTCGTCCAGGCATGTGGTGGTCCAGGCCTGCGCTCTTTCAGGCGCCGGCTCGTGCGGCGGGCGTGGGCTCGCCCACCCTCGGTCCGGGCGGAGTGCGGGATGTGGCAGAATGGCTAGCTGTACTCGACAGCCGCATAGGACCCCTCTCTCCTCCGGCTGACGCGTCCATCGGGCACTCGGGTACCGCAACCCCACGCGGCCATCTCTGCGTGCCCAACCCCGTCAAGACCAGGAGACACCACTTCCGTGGCAGTCAAGATCAAGCTGAAGCGTCTGGGCAAGATCCGTTCGCCTCACTACCGCATCGTCGTCGCCGACTCCCGTACCCGCCGTGACGGCCGGGCCATCGAGGAGATCGGTCTGTACCACCCGGTGCAGAACCCTTCGCGCATCGAGGTCGACTCGGACCGCGCGCAGTACTGGCTGGGTGTCGGCGCGCAGCCGACCGAGCCCGTGCTCGCCATCCTGAAGCTGACCGGTGACTGGCAGAAGTTCAAGGGCCTGCCGGCCCCGGCTCCGCTGCTCGTCGCCGAGCCGAAGGCCACGCGCCCGCTGTTCGACGCCCTCGGTGGCGACGACACGGGCAAGGGTGAGGCCATCACCCAGAAGAAGAAGGCTGAGAAGAAGGACGAGGCTGCGGCCGAGTCCGAGTCGACCGAGGCCTGAGCATGCTCGAGGAGGCTCTCGAGCACCTCGTGAAGGGCATCGTCGACAACCCCGACGACGTGCAGGTCGCCTCGCGTGACCTGCGCCGCGGGCGCGTTCTCGAGGTCCGGGTCCACCCGGACGACCTCGGCAAGGTGATCGGCCGCAACGGCCGCACCGCGCGCGCTCTGCGTACCGTCGTGGGTGCCATCGGCGGCCGCGGTGTCCGCGTCGACCTCGTCGACGTGGACCACGTCCGCTGACGTAACAGGCAACACCGGCTCGGGCCGGGGAGGGCTTACGAGCCGTCCCCGGCCCGTAGTCGTCTGCGAACCCGTCCGGGCGGCCGCCGGGTCCCTCCCGGAGGGGCGCCCGTCAACCTCACGGACGCCCGCGCTCCCGCGGTCGTCCGGGAAACATCGCCGTCGGCACACGACAGGAGATCAAGCACAGTGCAGCTGGTAGTCGCTCGCGTCGGCCGTGCCCACGGCATCAAGGGCGAGGTCACCGTGGAGGTCCGCACCGACGAGCCGGAGCTCCGGCTCGGCCCCGGTGCCGTCCTGCTCACCGATCCGGCCTCCACCGGACCACTGACCATCGAGACGGGCCGCGTCCACAGCGGCCGTCTCCTGCTGCGCTTCGCGGGCGTGCGGGACCGCAACGCCGCCGAGGCGCTGCGCAACACCCTGCTGATCGCCGAGGTCGACCCGGACGAGACGCCGGACGACCCGGACGAGTACTACGACCACCAGCTCATGGACCTGGACGTGGTCACCGCGGACGGCGCCGAGGTCGGGCGCATCACGGAGATCTCGCACCTGCCCTCGCAGGACCTGTTCGTGGTGGAGCGCCCGGACGGCACCGAGGTGCTGATCCCGTTCGTGGAGGAGATCGTCGTCGAGATCGACCTGGAGGAGCAGCGGGCCGTCATCGACCCGCCGCCCGGCCTGATCGACGACCAGGCGGAGATCGTCTCCACCAGGGATGCGGAGAACTCCGCGGGGGAAGCGGGGAACGGCTCCGCCAAGGACGTGGAGAACGGCTCCGCCGCGGCCGGCGAGGACGCCACGGAGGCCGACGCCTGATGCGGCTCGACGTGGTCACGATCTTCCCCGAGTACCTGGAACCGCTGAACGTCTCACTCGTCGGCAAGGCCCGCGCGCGCGGACAGCTCGACGTGCACGTGCACGACCTCCGGGACTGGACGTACGACCGGCACAACACGGTCGACGACACGCCCTACGGCGGCGGTCCCGGCATGGTCATGAAGACCGAGCCCTGGGGCGACGCCCTGGACTCCGCCCTGGCGGACGGCTACGAGACGGGCGCCCACGGCCCCGCCCTCGTGGTCCCCACGCCCAGCGGGCGCCCGTTCACCCAGCAGCTCGCCGTCGAACTCTCCGAACGCCCCTGGCTGGTCTTCACACCCGCGCGCTACGAGGGCATCGACCGCCGTGTCATCGACGAGTACGCGACCAGGATGCCCGTCTACGAGGTGTCCATCGGCGACTACGTCCTCGCCGGCGGCGAGGCGGCCGTCCTCGTCGTCACCGAGGCCGTGGCGCGGCTGCTGCCGGGCGTCCTCGGCAACGCCGAGTCCCACCGCGACGACTCGTTCGCCCCCGGAGCCATGGCCAACCTCCTGGAGGGGCCGGTGTACACCAAGCCCCCGCGGTGGCGCGGCCGCGAGATCCCCGACGTGCTGGTCAGCGGCCACCACGGGAAGATCGCCCGCTGGCGCCGCGACGAGGCACTGCGCCGTACGGCGGCGAACCGGCCCGACCTCATCGAGCGCTGCGACGCTTCCGGCTTCGACAAGAAGGATCGCGAGATGCTCTCGATCCTGGGCTGGAGCCCGGCACCCGACGGCCGATTTTGGCGCAGGCCACAGGCCGTGGAAGAATAGGCCGCTGCTCTCCGTCGTCCGGCGTGCGCCCCTGCCACAGGGGGACACGACGCCCGTCCCGACGAGACAGCATCATCTTCGAACCTCTCTCCCGTTGATGACCTGTGGCATCGGCGAAGAAAGCAGACACAATGTCTCACCTGCTCGACACCGTCGACGGCGCCTCGCTGCGCACCGACATCCCGGCCTTCCGCCCGGGTGACACCGTCAACGTCCACGTCCGCGTCATCGAGGGCAACCGCTCCCGTGTGCAGCAGTTCAAGGGCGTAGTCATCCGCCGCCAGGGCGCCGGTGTCCGCGAGACCTTCTCGGTCCGCAAGGTCTCGTTCTCCGTCGGCGTCGAGCGCACCTTCCCGGTGCACACCCCGATCGTCGAGAAGATCGAGGTCGTCACCCGCGGTGACGTGCGTCGCGCGAAGCTGTACTACCTCCGTGAGCTGCGCGGCAAGGCCGCGAAGATCAAGGAGAAGCGCGACCGCTGAGCCCGTGCCGCCGCGGTGATCCGTCGGCGACCGAGCCGGTAGGACGGTGTCTCGGGGACGCCGGATAGCATCTGGCCCCGATGGACACCGAAGCACAGCCTGTGGAGCGCGACCGCTCCTCCCGCCCTTCCGCTTCCGAGGAGATCTCGGACACAGCGGGGCCGGAGGGGCGGTCGCGTTCTGCGTTCGCGGACAAGGCCGCCGACTGGCTCCCCGGTGGCCGGATCACGCTGACCGTGCTGGCCTGTCTGGTCTTTCTGCTGCTCGTCAGCCGCTTCGTGATGCAGCCCTTCGAAATTCCCAGCGGCTCCATGGAGTCCGGATTGAGGATCGGGGACCGCGTTCTCGTAAACAAGTTGGCGTACCGTTTCGGTTCCGAGCCGCAGCGGGGCGATGTCGTCGTGTTCGACGGCACCGGTTATTTCGGGAACGCGGACTACGTCAAACGCGTCGTCGGGGTTGAGGGGGACCACGTGGTCTGCTGCGACAAGGAGGGGAGACTCGAAGTGAACGGCCGATCGGTCGACGAGTCGACATTTCTCTATCAGGGCGACAGCCCGTCCGAGGTGCCCTTCGACGTCGTCGTGCCCGAGCGGTCCCTGTTCCTCCTGGGTGATCACCGCGGCCGCTCCAGCGACTCCCGTGATCACCTGGGCTCGCCCGGCGGCGGCATGGTCCCCGTCGGCGAGGTCATCGGCAGGGCCGACTGGATCGCCTGGCCCGCGGGCCACTGGACCCGTCTGACGCGTCCCGACGCCTACGCGCGCGTGCCGGCCGCCGGGGGTGCCCGTGGGTAACCGCGGACGGGCGCGCGGGGTCTCCGCCAGCGCCGCCGACAACCTGCTCCCCACCGGGTCCCGGCGCGCCGCCGGAGGCGCCGCCCGGCCCAGCCGGGTCGAGCGCCGCAAGCTCGCGCGCAAGATCAAGCGGCGCAGGCGCCGCTCGGCGGTCAAGGAGATCCCTCTCCTCGTCGGCGTGGCCGTGCTGATAGCCCTGGTCCTCAAGACGTTCCTCGTCCAGGCCTTCGTGATCCCGTCGGGCTCCATGGAGAACACGATCCAGATCGGCGACCGCGTCCTGGTGGACAAGTTCACCCCCTGGTTCGGCTCCCAGCCCAAGCGCGGTGACGTCGTCGTCTTCAAGGACCCCGGAGGCTGGCTCACCGCCGAGGAGTCCCAGAAGAAGAACGACCCCGTGGTCGTCAAGCAGTTCAAGGAGGGGCTGACCTTCATCGGTCTGCTGCCCTCCGACAACGAGAAGGACCTGATCAAGCGGGTCGTCGGACTCGGCGGGGACACCGTCAAGTGCTGCGACACGGAGGGCCGGGTGACCGTGAACGGCACCCCCCTGAACGAGCCGTACATCTACGCCGGGGACAAACCGTCGGACTTCGCCTTCGAGGTGAAGGTGCCCGCGGGCCGGCTGTTCGTCCTCGGTGACCACCGGGGCAACTCCGCGGACTCCCGGTACCACCGCAGCGACAAGTTCAGCGGCACCGTCTCCGAGGACTCGATCGTGGGCCGGGCGATGGTCATCGGCTGGCCCATCGGCCACTGGACCCGTCTGACGGAGCCGAACACCTTCTCGACGGTGGCCGACGCGCCCGGAGGGTCGGCTTCCGCTCCAGCCCTGTCGCATAGGGTGGCCTCTGCGGATCCAGATGGATTGATCCCGCTCCCGAGCCCTGCGGAACTCCCGCTCGTTATGGGAGTGGTGGGCCTGCGCCGAATACGGCGCAGGCGGCGGCACGGAGTGAGGAGTGGATGTGGGGGATGTGGCGGTCGGCGCGCGATCTGGGCACGAAGGTCCCGAGGGACAGCCGGAGCGGCCCGAGGATGCGGCTGCCCCGGCCGTAGAGCCCGATTCGGGTTCCGGGAGCGGCTCCGAGGACGAGGAGGCCTCGACCGGGCGTTCCGGCCGGGACCCGAAGTCCACCAAGCAGCGCTCCTTCTGGAAGGAGCTGCCGATCCTGATCGGCATCGCTCTGGTGCTCGCGCTGATTATCAAGACGTTCCTGGTCCAGGCGTTCTCGATCCCGTCGGACTCGATGCAGAACACCCTCCAGCAGGGTGACCGCGTCCTGGTCGACAAGCTGACTCCGTGGTTCGGCTCCGAGCCGGAGCGCGGCGAGGTCGTCGTCTTCCACGACCCGGACAACTGGCTGGCGGGCGAGCCCACGGCCAACCCGAACGCCCTTCAGACGGTCCTGAGCTGGATCGGCCTGATGCCCTCGGCCGAGGAGAAGGACCTCATCAAGCGGGTCGTCGGCGTCGGTGGTGACACCGTCGAGTGCAAGGGCACCGGCCCGCTGAAGGTCAACGGCAAGGCGCTGAACGAGTCGTCGTACGTGTACGCGGGGAACACCCCGTGCAGCCAGGACGAGGACGGCGGCCAGTTCAAGGTCAAGGTACCCAAGGGCATGATCTGGGTGATGGGCGACCACCGCCAGAACTCGAGGGACTCGCGCTACAACCAGGCGGACAAGCACCACGGCATGGTGCCCGTGAACGACGTCGTCGGCCGTGCCATCGTCAAGGCGTGGCCCATCAACCGCTGGGGCACCCTCCCGGTCCCGGACACCTTCGACCAGCCCGGTCTGAGCGACCAGGCGGCCGCGGCGGTCACCTCGCCGGGTTCCGTGGCCCTGCTGGGCGCGGCGCCGCTCGTGCTGGTGCGACGCAGGCGCAAGGCGTCCAAGGACGACTGAGCCTTCTCACGGCCTTCGGGGCCGGCCTCCGCGGACCTGTCCGCGGAGGCCGGCCCCGCTCGTTTCCGGGCAAGGATCCGGCCCGCTCCGGCGATCGTGATCCGGCGGGGGCTGACCCCGGACCGTACCCCTGGGTAAGGTGCGGGCTTATGGGTGGCGAGAGCGCAACACGTACGGCCCCGCGCAGCGGTGGCACGGGCAAGGCCCCGGCGGGGAGCAAGACCGGACAGCGGTTGTCCGGTCTTGCCGTCGCGCTGGGCCTGCTGCTGTTCCTCGGCGGATTCGCCTGGGCGGCGGTTGACTACCGGCCGTACACCGTCCCCACGAGTTCGATGGCGCCGACGATCAACATCGGCGACCGGGTGCTGGCGCAGCGCGTCGACGGCAGCGAGGTCCGCCGCGGTGACGTCGTCGTCTTCGAGGACAAGACCTGGGTCACGGGCTCGTCGGTGGTCAAGCGCGTGGTCGCCGTCGGCGGCGACACCGTCGCCTGCTGCACCGACGGCAAGCTGACCGTCAACGGCAAGAAGATCGACGAATCGTATCTGCCCGAGGGAAGCCTCGCCGAGCTCACGGGCTTCCCGACCGTGAAGGTCCCCGAGGGACGGCTGTTCCTGCTGGGCGACGAGCGGCGCGGCTCCCTGGACTCCACCGCGCACATCACGGACGCGGCCCGCGGGACCGTGGCGCGCGGCACCGTGGAGGCCCGGGTCGACGCCGTCGCCTGGCCGATGAACGGCATGCTCGCCCGCCCCGACGGCTTCAAGGTGCTCGGCGCCCTGTCCCAGCCGGGACCGCTCCCGACGATGATCGCCCTGGTGATCGCCGGCGCCGTCCTCGTGCTCGGCGGGGCGGCGTACGGGCCGGTCGCCAAGCTGGCCGGCCGTTCCCGCGCGCGCACGGAGTCCGCCGGTGCCCGCTGAGGCGGCGGCCTCGGACGAGACCCCCGGCCGGGACGGGTTGCGCAAGGTCGCCCGGGTCGTGCTGCTCGACCCGCAGGACCGCATCCTGCTGCTCCACGGCCACGAGCCGGACGATCCCTCCGACGACTGGTGGTTCACCCCCGGCGGCGGCGTGGAGGGCGACGAGACCCGGGAGCAGGCGGCTCTGCGGGAACTCGTCGAGGAGACCGGGATCACCGAGGTCGAACTGGGCCCCGTGCTGTGGCGGCGGATCTGCTCGTTCCCGTTCGCGGGGAGGCGCTGGGACCAGGACGAGTGGTACTTCCTGGCCCGTACGGCCCAGACCGCCACGGCGGCCACGGCGCTGACGGACCTGGAGCGGCGCAGCGTCGCCGGAGCGCGCTGGTGGACGTGCCGGGAACTGACCGAGGCACATGAGACGGTGTATCCGACCAAGCTCGCCGGGCTGCTCCGCAGGGTGCTCGACGAGGGTCCCCCGGCCACGCCCGAGGTCCTCGACACGGAAATCGTCTAGGGGCTCTCGGGGCTGGCGCACAATAGGGGGACGCACGGCTGAAGGGGAACATGCCATGAGCGCCGAGGACCTCGAGAAGTACGAGACCGAGATGGAGCTGAAGCTCTATCGGGAGTACCGCGATGTCGTCGGTCTGTTCAAATATGTGATCGAGACCGAACGGCGCTTCTATCTCACCAACGACTACGAGATGCAGGTGCACTCGGTCCAGGGTGAGGTGTTTTTCGAGGTGTCCATGGCGGATGCCTGGGTGTGGGACATGTATCGCCCCGCCCGCTTCGTGAAACAGGTGCGTGTCCTGACATTCAAGGACGTGAACATCGAAGAACTGAACAAGAGTGATCTGGAGCTGCCGGGCGGCTGAGGACCGGAACCACGGTGGTGACTCGTACGGGTGACTGGGTTTTCCACAGTCACCCGCTCGTCCACCAAGATCCAAAAGTTGCGTGACCTGGCCTCAGTGTCGGTGCCGGAGGTGGTGCCGACATGAAGACATCCGAGGCACGCAAGGCGCTGGGCGCCTACGGCGAGGAACTGGCCGCACGGCGGCTGACCGGGGCCGGCATGACGGTCCTGGCACGCAACTGGCGCTGTGGCCGTACGGGCGAGATCGACATCGTGGCCCGGGACGGCGACGCGCTGGTCGTCTGTGAGGTCAAGACCCGCGGGGCGGGATCGTTCCAGCATCCGATGGAGGCCGTCGCGCCGGCCAAGGCCCGTCGGCTGCGCGGTCTGGCCGAACGCTGGCTGCAGGAACACGGCGGAGCCCCGCCGGGCGGCGTCCGCATCGACCTGGTCGGCGTCCTGATCCCCGAACGCGGCGCACCCGTGGTCGAGCACGCGCGGGGGGTGGCCTGATGGCATTCGCGCGTACGTGTTCGGTGGCGCTGGTGGGCGTGGAGGGCGTCGTCGTCGAGGTCCAGGCCGACCTGGAGCCGGGCATCGCCGCCTTCACACTGGTCGGGCTCCCCGACAAGAGTCTGACGGAGAGCCGGGACCGGGTCAGGGCCGCGGTGGTCAATTCCGGCGCGTCCTGGCCGCAGAAGAAGCTGACGGTGGGGCTGAGCCCGGCCTCGGTGCCCAAGGGCGGCTCCGGCTTCGACCTCGCCGTGGCCTCGGCCGTGCTCGGAGCCGCCGAGCGGATCGACCCACGGGTGCTCGCCGACATCGTGATGATCGGGGAGCTGGGGCTCGACGGCAGGGTGCGGCCGGTCCGCGGCATCCTTCCGGCCGTCCTCGCCGCGGCGGACGCCGGCTACGAACAGGTGGTGGTGCCGGAGTGCGCGGCGGCCGAGGCCGCACTCGTGCCGGGAATCTCGGTGCTCGGGGTCCGCAGCCTGCGCCAGCTCATCGCCGTGCTGGCGGACGAACCGGTGCCCGAGGAGGAGCCGGACGAGCGGGGCCGCCCGGACGCGCTGTCGGCCGGCCTGCGCCTGCCCGGCACGGGCGAGGCCACCGGCCTGTGCGGCATCGCCGTGCCGGACCACGACCCGGGCCACGACCTCGGCGACGTCGTCGGCCAGCTCTCGGCGCGCACCGCGATGGAGGTGGCGGCGGCCGGCGGCCATCACGTCTTCCTCCAGGGGCCACCCGGCGCGGGCAAGACGATGCTGGCCGAGCGGATGCCGCTGATCATGCCGCGCCTGACCCGGCAGGAATCCCTGGAGGTCACGGCGATCCACTCCGTCGCGGGCCTGCTGCCGCCCGGCAAACCGCTGGTGGACGTCGCGCCGTACTGCGCGCCCCATCACTCCGCGACCATGCAGGCGCTCGTCGGCGGCGGCAAGGGGCTCGCACGGCCCGGCGCGGTGTCCCTGTCGCATCGGGGCGTGCTGTTCCTGGACGAGGCGCCGGAGTTCAGCGGCTTCGCGCTGGACGCCCTGCGGCAGCCGCTGGAGGCGGGACACGTGGTGATCGCGCGCAGCGCCGGAGTCGTGAGGTTCCCCGCGAATTTCCTGATGGTGCTGGCCGCCAACCCCTGCCCCTGCGGGCGCTTCAGCACGACGAACGACTTCTGCGAGTGTCCGCCCTCGGTCATCCGCCGCTATCAGGCGAGGCTCTCCGGGCCGCTGCTCGACCGGGTCGACCTGCGGGTGGACGTCGAGCCCGTCACCCGGGCCGAACTCACCGCGCGCGGCGCCCGGGGCGAGTCGACGAAGACGGTCGCTGACCGGGTCCTCGCCGGGCGTGAGCGGGCCGCCGACCGTCTGAAGGGGACTCCCTGGCACACCAACAGCGAGGTGCCGGGACGCGAGCTGCGCGGACGCTGGCAGGCGCGCGCGGGAGCGATGGACGAGGCCGAGCGGGGCCTGGAACGCGGGGTGCTGACCGCCCGTGGGCTCGACCGGGTGCTCCGGATCGCGTGGACGGTCGCGGACCTGTCGGGACACGACCGGCCCGACGCCGGTGACGTCGCCCTGGCCCTCCAACTGCGCACCGGAGTTCCGCGCGGGGTGCCGATGGCGATCGGCTCGCCGGCATGACAGCCGGCGAGCGCCGGGCCCGCGTCACGCTGTCCCGGGTCGTCGAACCGGGCGACGAGGTCTGCGGGCGCTGGATCAGGGAGGTCGGAGCCCCGGAAGCGGTCCGGTGGCTGCACGGGGACCTGGGGCAGCCGAGGGGGATGACCGACCGGAGGTGGGCCGGGCTGCGGGCCAGGGCCACGCGGGCCGCCCCGGAACGCGACCTCGCCCTCGCCCGGGACGCCGGGGTGCGCTTCATCTGTCCCGGTGAATCCGAATGGCCCGCGCAGCTCGACGACCTCGGGGACGCCCGGCCCGTCGGACTGTGGGTGCGGGGGCGGGCCGGCCTGCGGCTGTGGGCGCTGAGATCCGTCGCCGTCGTCGGAGCCCGTGCCTGCACGGAGTACGGCGCGCACATGGCCGCCACCCTCGGCGCCGGACTCGCCGAGCGGGGCTGGGTGGTGGTGTCGGGTGGGGCCTACGGCATCGACGGCGCCGCCCACCGGGGCGCCCTCGGGGCGGGCGGTGCCACCGTCGCGGTGCTCGCCTGCGGCGTCGACCGGCCCTATCCGCGCGGACACACCGGGCTGATCAACAGGATCGCGGAACAGGGCCTCGTGGTAGGGGAGTTGCCGCCGGGCGAGCACCCGACGCCGAGCAGATTCATCCTGCGCAACCGGGTCATCGCCGCGCTCACCCGGGGCACCGTGGTCGTCGAGGCGGCGTACCGCAGCGGAGCGCTCGTCACCGCCCGTGCCGCACAGCGGCTGGGCAGGTTCACGATGGGCGTGCCGGGACCCGCCACCAGCGCGCTGTCCGCCGGGGTGCACGAACTGCTGCGCGGGGAGGCCGTCCTGGTGTCCGACGCCGCGGAAGTCTCCGAACTGGTGGGCGCCATGGGGGAGCTGGCGCCGGACAGGCGTGGTCCCGTGCTGCCCCGCGACCTGCTGCACCCGGACGCGGTCCGGGTCCTGGCCGCGCTGCCGGCGCGGGATCCGGCCGGGGCCGGGGAGATCGCCCGGCGAGCGGCGACCAGCGTGGACGACGCGGTCGGGAGACTGTACGAACTCCGAGCACTTGGATTCGTCGAACGACACGGCGACGGCTGGAAGTTGACACGCCAGACGACGGCCCCCGCCGGAGGTGATCGGGAGGGATGCTGACCGAGCGTGTTCGGCCGTCCGGGGGAACGCCGACACGCCTGGTAATCCTCGCAGTTGGCGCCCCCGTCGGTCACGCAGGGCGACCGTCGTGACTCCGGGAGACGTCCCGGGGAAAGATTTCGCGTGC
The DNA here is from genome assembly GCF_053600395.1 of Streptomyces sp. NPDC005070. Taxonomy (NCBI): domain Bacteria; kingdom Bacillati; phylum Actinomycetota; class Actinomycetes; order Kitasatosporales; family Streptomycetaceae; genus Streptomyces; species Streptomyces sp. NPDC005070. Next base: position 55,012 of record NZ_JBSFZS010000024.1, read on the forward strand.
GGGTGACAGCCCGCTCTTCGCGCACTGCGACAGCTCAGTCACGCTACGCTCACAAGGATCCGAAGCAGGCACGCGATCTCGGCACGACGCCGACAGGACACCCAGGTCATCCCAGTTCACGGCAGAACGGCACAAGGCGACGAATGCCCCAGCACACCTCCGGGTCCGACCGGACGGCGATCCCGCCAGCCGCCCGCGACGGCGGCAGCGTGCGCCCGCCCGCGCCCTCGACACTCGACGAGCTGTGGCGGTCGTACAAGTCGACCGGTGACGAGCGGCTGCGGGAACAGTTGATCCTGCACTACTCACCGCTGGTGAAGTACGTCGCGGGCCGCGTCAGCGTGGGTCTGCCGGCCAATGTCGAGCAGGCCGACTTCGTCTCGTCGGGAGTGTTCGGACTGATCGACGCGATCGAGAAGTTCGACATCGAACGGGAGATCAAGTTCGAGACGTACGCGATCACCCGTATCCGCGGGGCGATGATCGACGAACTGCGGGCGCTGGACTGGATCCCGCGGTCGGTGCGGCAGAAGGCGCGCAATGTCGAGCGTGCCTACGCGACGCTGGAGGCACGGCTGCGGCGCACCCCCTCGGAGGGCGAGGTCGCCGCCGAGATGGGCATCGGTGTCGAGGAACTCCACGCGGTGTTCAGCCAGTTGTCGCTGGCCAATGTGGTCGCCCTGGAGGAGCTGCTGCACGTCGGCGGGGAGGGCGGCGACCGGCTGAGCCTGATGGACACGCTGGAGGACACCGCCGCCGACAACCCGGTCGAGGTGGCCGAGGACCGGGAGCTGCGCAGGCTGCTGGCGCGGGCGATCAACACGCTGCCCGACCGGGAGAAGACCGTCGTCACGCTCTACTACTACGAAGGGCTCACGTTGGCGGAGATCGGCAACGTGCTCGGGGTGACCGAGAGCCGGGTCAGCCAGATCCACACCAAGTCGGTGCTCCAGCTCCGCGCCAAGCTGGCCAGTTTCGGACGCTGAGCGCGGTCGTGCCGTGACGGCGGGCGGTCCCGCCGTGCCGTCCGGGCGGCGGCCTCGGCGCGACGGACGCCACTCTGCCGGGCTCGCCGGAGTGGTTCCCGTCCGCGTCGCCGCGTCCGTACAGTGGTTGACGTGCCAAGGATTCGAGCGGCCTCCGTGGCCGAGCACCGGTCGATGCAGCGAGCCGCCCTGCTGGACGCGGCGCGGTCCCTGTTGTCCGAGGGCGGGACGGAGGCGCTGACCTTCCCCGCGCTCGCCGAGCGGACGGGGCTCGCGCGCTCCTCCGTGTACGAGTACTTCCGGTCCAGGGCGGCGGTCGTCGAGGAACTGTGCGAGGTCGACTTCCCCGTCTGGGCGGCCGAGGTCTCGGCCGCGATGGCCGCGGCGGACGGCCCCGAGGCCACGGTCGAGGCCTATGTGCGCAGTCAGCTCGCCCTGGTCGGGGACCGGAGACACCGGGCCGTCGTGGCCATCTCCGCCAGCGAACTCGACGCGGGTGCCCGGGAAAAGATCAGGGCCGCGCACGGCGGGCTGGTGACGATGATCGGTGAGGCGCTTGCCGAGATGGGTCACGCCGAGCCGCGGCTGGCCGCGATGCTCCTCCAGGGCGTGGTGGACGCCGCGGTGCGCCGCATCGAGCTGGGCGCCGCCGAGGATCCCTCCGCGATCACGGAGGCGGCCGTGACGATGGCCCTCCGGGGCGTCCGGGGCTGACCCCCGCCGCCGACGGCTGGACCGCCTCCCCGTCCCCCAGGTCTTCGCCGGTCAGGAGCGGGTGCCCGGGCTGGTGAGCGGCAGCAGGCGGGACGGGCCGGCGTTCAGGAGCCACGGGGGGAGCAGGGACAGCGGGTTCAGATAGGCAGGGCCTCTGAGCAGGCCCCAGTGCAGACAGGGCGTCGCTCCGCAGTGCGGGTCCGGCGCCTCCAGGGTGCCGACGGCCTGGCCCGCGAGGACCTCGTCGCCCTTGCGTACCGAGGCCCGCACGGGACCGTACGTCGTCCGCAGCGGAGGCGCCCCCGTCCCCGACAGCTCCACCGAGACGACCCCGCGCCCCGCGACCCGGCCCGCGTACGAGACCCGGCCGGGCGCGACGGCCCGCACCGGGGCGCCGGGCACGGCCGCGAGGTCGACCCCGCGATGCCCCCGGGAGTAGGCCGTCGCCGGCGGTTCCCAGCCCCGTACGACGAACGGCCGGACACCCACGGGCCAAGCGCGCGCGAGTGCCGGCACCGAGGGGTCGGCCGTAGGCGGGGAGGCCGGGGCCCTCGGCCCGGGTCCGGCCCCGGGAGCCGGCGCCGATGGGTCGGAGGCGCCCAGAAGGGTCGCGGCCAGGCCCACGAGAAGCCACATACGCGCACATCGGTTCACTCGCATGCCGGAACCGTGCCGCACCGAACGGATCATGGCCGGGATCTGTGGAGTACCGGCCGGTTGTGGACAGCGGCGTCACCTGCGCCCTCTCGGGTCCCGTACACTTCTGATGGCGACCCGGGTCATCGGGTCGACTTCGCACGCCCCGACATCCGGTCACCACCGGTGTCAGCGCCTCTCGGTCCTCTGTGGCAAGGCGCGTCGCGGGCGTCAGGCGCGAGTGCCGTCCGGCACACGCGGCACAACCGAGAAAACCGAGGAGAACGGCCATGGCCGTCGTCACGATGCGGGAGCTGCTGGAAAGCGGCGTCCACTTCGGTCACCAGACCCGTCGCTGGAACCCGAAGATGAAGCGCTTCATCTTCACCGAGCGCAACGGCATCTACATCATCGACCTGCTCCAGTCGCTGTCGTACATCGACCGCGCCTACGAGTTCGTCAAGGAGACCGTCGCCCACGGCGGCACGGTCATGTTCGTCGGCACGAAGAAGCAGGCGCAGGAGGCCATCGCCGAGCAGGCCACCCGCGTCGGCATGCCCTACGTCAACCAGCGCTGGCTGGGCGGCATGCTCACCAACTTCTCCACCGTCTACAAGCGTCTGCAGCGCCTCAAGGAGCTCGAGCAGATCGACTTCGAGGACGTCGCGGCCTCGGGTCTCACCAAGAAGGAGCTTCTCGTGCTCTCGCGCGAGAAGGCCAAGCTGGAGAAGACCCTCGGTGGTATCCGCGAGATGCAGAAGGTGCCCAGCGCCGTCTGGATCGTGGACACCAAGAAGGAGCACATCGCGGTCGGCGAGGCCCGGAAGCTCAACATCCCGGTCGTCGCCATCCTCGACACCAACTGTGACCCGGACGAGGTCGACTACAAGATCCCGGGCAACGACGACGCGATCCGCTCCGTCACCCTGCTCACCCGCGTGATCGCCGACGCCGTCGCCGAGGGACTCATCTCCCGCTCCGGCGCCGGCAAGGCCGCGGGTGACAAGGCCGCGGGCGAGCCGCTCGCCGCGTGGGAGCGCGACCTGCTCGAGGGCGAGAAGAAGGCCGACGACGCCGAGGTCCAGACCTCCGCCGAGACGGAGAAGGTCGCCGACGCCGAGCAGGCCGAGGTTCCGGCCGCCGAGGCCGAGGCTGTGGAGGCGCCCGCCGCCGAGACGGAGGCCGTCGAGGCCCCCGCCGCCGAGGCTCCGGCCGCGGACGCCGAGCAGGCCTGACCCCTCACCCCTTCGGGTTTGTGAACGGCGGGGGCCCACAAAGCCCCCGCCGTTCGTCCCGTAGATCTTCAGACTTCGAGAGAGACTCCAGAAATCATGGCGAACTACACCGCCGCCGACGTCAAGAAGCTCCGTGAGCTCACGGGCGCCGGCATGATGGACTGCAAGAAGGCGCTGGACGAGTCCGACGGCAACGTCGACAAGGCCGTCGAGGCGCTGCGGATCAAGGGCCAGAAGGGCGTCGCCAAGCGCGAGGGCCGCTCCGCCGAGAACGGCGCCGTGGTCTCCATCATCGCTGACGACAACACCTCCGGTGTCCTGGTCGAGCTGAAGTGCGAGACGGACTTCGTCGCCAAGGGCGAGAAGTTCCAGGCCGTCGCCGACGAGATCGCCCAGCACGTCGTCAAGACGTCTCCGGCTGACATCGCGACGCTCCTCGGCTCCGAGATCGAGCCCGGCAAGACGGTTCAGGCGTTCGTCGACGAGGCCAACGCGAACCTGGGCGAGAAGATCGTCCTGGACCGCTTCGCCCAGTTCTCCGGCGCCTTCGTGTCCGCGTACATGCACCGCACCATGCCCGACCTGCCCCCGCAGATCGGTGTTCTGGTCGAGCTGGACAAGGCCGACGCCGACCTCGCCAAGGGCATCGCGCAGCACATCGCCGCCTTCGCGCCGAAGTACCTCTCCCGTGAGGACGTTCCGGCCGAGGTCGTCGAGACCGAGCGTCGCGTCGCCGAGGAGACCACCCGCGCCGAGGGCAAGCCCGAGGCCGCGCTCCCGAAGATCGTCGAGGGTCGCGTGAACGGCTTCTTCAAGGAGGCCACGCTCCTCGGTCAGCCGTACGCGCTCGACAACAAGAAGTCCGTCCAGAAGGTTCTGGACGAGGCCGGTGTCACCCTGAAGCGCTTCTCGCGCATCAAGGTCGGCATCTGAGTCCGTACCGCGATCGACGCGCGACCCCGATAGGGTCGACAGCAGTCGTCCGCGTACGCCGGCATCCACGCGTGTGTGCCGGACGACAGCAGATCTGACGAGGAGGCCATTGCCGAGCATGGGATGCGAACACACCCCACCGGCAATGGCCTTCTTCGTATGTGCACCATGAGGAGATCTCCATGACCACCACCCAGGCCGGAAACGGCGAGAAGAGCGACGACGGCAAGGGCGCGGGCCGCTTCCTGCTGAAGCTTTCCGGCGAGGCGTTCGCCGGTGGCGGGGGACTGGGCGTCGATCCCGACGTGGTGCACAAGATCGCCCGCGAGATCGCGGCCGTCGTGCGCGGCGGTGCCCAGATCGCCGTCGTCATCGGCGGCGGCAACTTCTTCCGCGGCGCCGAACTCCAGCAGCGCGGCATGGACCGGGCCCGCTCCGACTACATGGGCATGCTCGGCACGGTCATGAACTGCCTCGCCCTCCAGGACTTCCTGGAGAAGGAAGGCATCGACAGCCGCGTCCAGACCGCCATCACCATGGGCCAGGTCGCGGAGCCGTACATCCCGCTGCGCGGCGTACGGCACCTGGAGAAGGGCCGTGTGGTCATCTTCGGCGCCGGTATGGGCATGCCGTACTTCTCCACCGACACCACCGCCGCCCAGCGGGCCCTGGAGATCGACGCCGAGGCGCTTCTCATGGGCAAGAACGGCGTGGACGGTGTCTACGACTCCGACCCGAAGACCAACCCCGAGGCGGTCAAGTTCGACGCGCTCAGCTACGGCGAGGTCATCACCCGGGACCTCAAGGTCGCCGACATGACCGCCATCACGCTGTGCCGTGACAACAAGCTGCCGATCCTGGTCTTCGAACTCCTGGCGGAGGGCAATATCGCGCGGGCCGTCAAGGGTGAGAAGATCGGCACACTCGTGGGCGACCACAGCGGCCGAGCCTGACGGGGAACGCGCTGGACCGGATACGCCTTCCGGTCCGGGACGGACCCCGACCGGGGGATGGACAATGTCCTGCCGGTCCGGAACCGTGCAGGAACAAGACGCGACGCAGCCGGCCGCCGGACTCCGACGAGGAACCGCTGCCGGGCCTACTCAAGACACGCAGGAGCAAGTGGTGATCGAAGAGACCCTCCTCGAGGCCGAGGAGAAGATGGAGAAGGCCGTCGTGGTCGCCAAGGAGGACTTCGCCGCGATCCGCACCGGCCGTGCGCACCCGGCGATGTTCAACAAGATCGTGGCCGACTACTACGGCGCGCTGACGCCGATCAACCAGTTGGCCTCGTTCTCCGTCCCGGAGCCGCGCATGGCCGTGGTGACCCCGTTCGACAAGAGCGCGCTGCGCAACATCGAGCAGGCGATCCGCGACTCCGACCTGGGCGTCAACCCCAGCAACGACGGCAGCATCATCCGGGTGACGTTCCCCGAGCTGACGCAGGAGCGCCGCAAGGAGTACATCAAGGTCGCGCGGACCAAGGGCGAGGACGCCAAGGTCTCGATCCGCGCCGTGCGCCGCAAGGCCAAGGACGCCCTCGACAAGCTCGTCAAGGACAAGGAGTCCGGCGAGGACGAGGTCCGCCGTGCGGAGAAGGAACTCGACGACACCACGGCGAAGTACGTCGCCCAGGTGGACGAGCTCCTGAAGCACAAGGAAGCGGAACTGCTCGAGGTCTGATGAACGACTCTTCCTGGGGAGCGCCGCCACAAGCCGGGTACTGGGGGCCGTCCGAGCAGGGGCCTGCTCAGGGGGCGGCCCCGGCGGGTCCCACGTACGATGCGCATGACGCGCAGCACACTCGGCCCATGCCCACCGCGCCCGACGTACCCGCACATGGCGGAGACCAGGATGACGACAGGGGGGCCGCTCGGCTGAGCGGCTCCTCCGTCCGCAACGACACGCCGACGACGGCGCCCTACGGGGAGCCGTCGCACAATCCGCAGAGCCCGCAGGAGCCCATGCCCAGCACCACACCCGAGCCCGCCCCCGCACCTCAGAAGAAGAGTGCGGGACGCGACCTGGGCGCGGCCATAGGAGTGGGCGTCGGGCTCGGCGCGGTGATCGTCGCGTCGCTGTTCGTCGTCAAGGCCGTCTTCGTCGGCGTGATAGCGGTCGCCGTGGTGGTGGGGCTCTGGGAGCTCACCTCACGGCTGGAGGAGCGCAAGGGCATCAAGGCGCCCCTCGTGCCGCTCGCGCTCGGCGGGGCCGCCATGGTCGTCGCCGGATACGTGCGCGGCGCCGAGGGCGCCTGGGTGGCCATGGCGCTCACCGCGCTGGCCGTCCTGGTCTGGCGGATGACGGAACCGCCCGAGGGCTACCTCAAGGACGTCACGGCGGGGGTCTTCGCGGCCTTCTACGTGCCGTTCCTGGCGACCTTCGTGTCCATGATGCTCACGGCCGACGACGGCCCGCGCCGCGTTCTGACCTTCCTGCTCCTGACGGTCGTCAGCGACACGGGCGCGTACGCCGTCGGCTGGCGCTTCGGCAAGCACAAGCTGGCGCCGCGGATCAGCCCCGGAAAGACCCGCGAGGGTCTGTTCGGAGCGGTCAGCTTCGCGATGGTGGCGGGTGCGCTGTGCATGGAGTTCCTGATCGACGACGGCACCTGGTGGCAGGGTCTGATCCTCGGCCTCGCGGTCGCGGCCACGGCCACGCTCGGTGACCTCGGCGAGTCCATGATCAAGCGTGACCTCGGCATCAAGGACATGGGCACCCTGCTGCCGGGCCACGGCGGCATCATGGACCGGCTGGACTCGCTGCTCCCGACGGCTCCGGTCGTCTGGCTGCTGCTCGTGCTCTTCGTCGGATCCGGCTGATCGTTTTTCCGCACGCGTTTTCGACGGTACGCGTCCATGGCGTACGGATCCGCGACGCGCGCACACCGACGACACCGCCCCTTCGGGTCATCCGATCACCTCACCGTGATCCCCGTGACCCGGAGGGGTGGTGTCGTATGTACGGGGCCGGCCGTCCTGCCAGTCCACCCAGTGCGGATCGTCCAAGTACTCCCACGCGTCCGGCAGGCCGGCGCGGCGCAGGAACTCGACCACGTCGGCGTCGCTGTGGGCGATGCCGGCGCTCCGCCCGCGGATCGTGACGCGCCGCCCGCCGGCACCGGCGGGGCGGCCGACGGTGATGGGTGCGGACGCAGGGATGTGCTCGTGGTCCGGCTCCGCGTGTTCGTGGTCCGGCTCGGCGTGCTCTTGGTCCGGCTGTGCGTGATCGTCGTGGTTCGGCGGTACGTGTTCGTGGTTCACAAAACACCCAGATCCGTGTCGGGGCGGCAGTACGGGCAGGCCGTGACGCCGTCTTCGGTGATCGCCCGGAGAGCCTGCTCGCGGGCGAGCGGCCTCGTGTTCTTCCCGGCCATGCCGCAGTCGCCCGTGTGGACGGCGTCGGGGGCCGCGCCGGTACCGGCACCACCCGCCCGTCGCATCGCGAGCTTCCAGCCGCGCGGTGCCGGGGGCGACGTACGGGCCGCGCGCGTGGCGGCGGCCTCCTGGCGCTCCAGCTCGGCGATGGTGTCGTCGGTGCGGCGCAGTTGCCAGAGCAGCCACGCGCGGACGCTGCGCAGGTGCTGCAGGCGGGACACTTTTTCGGACACATATTCGATTCTAGGGCCTGGTGTGGCGTCGTGACAGCACCCCTCGGGTGCCCGCCCGCGCCCCGGCCCGAACCTCGTGGAATTCTCGCGGAAGGTGGCGCCCGTCGCCGCGTCGCGAGGAGACGCAGGTCACATTCAGGTCGGTCACACCGTGCCGGGCCGCTCCGTCAATCAGGTGTAACCACGAGAAGCGACCCGAGGGAGCACGCCATGGAAGCCCGCCTGAACCTCTTCGCCAGCCCGGTGTCGGCCAAGTTCATGAAGCACATCGTCGCCGCGGGCAGGCCGCTCGCGGAGTCGACGCTGCCGCTCGCGACGCAGGAACTGGTGAAGCTTCGTGCCAGCCAGATCAACGGCTGCGGTTTCTGCACCGACATGCACAGTAAGGACGCGGAGGCCGCGGGCGAGACCTCCGTGCGCCTCAACCTGGTCGCGGCCTGGCGGGAGGCGACGGTCTTCACCGACGCCGAGCGCGCCGCTCTGGAGCTGACGGAGCAGGCCACGCGCATCGCCGACGCGGCCGGCGGCGTCTCGGACGAGTGCTGGGCGAACGCCGCCAAGTACTACGACGAGGAGCAGCTCGCCGCCCTGGTGTGCTGCGTCGCCCTCATCAACGCCTTCAACCGCGCCAACGTGATGATCCAGCAGCCGGCGGGCGACTACCGGCCCGGCCAGTTCGCGTAGTCGGGGGCGGGCGGGCCGGGTCCCGCGGGCGGGTGCGTCCGGGGGCCCGTCCGCCGGGGCGCGGGTTCGTCCGTGGATCGGCCGATGGCCGGGCCCTTCGGATCGATCGTCCGACGGCTGGTCCGGCGCCTTCGGCTGGTCCGGGGCCTTCGGATGGTCCGGCGGCCGCTGTCGTACGAGTGAATCCCGCCGTTCTCCGGTCGGCGGCCGTAGCGACAGCGGGAAGCCTTTCCCGCACCGGACACGTCACAGGCAGGGAGCACCCCTATGCCGAAGTTCCTTATCCAGGCCCGCTACACGCCCGAGGGGGCGAAGGGCGTCCTCAAGGAGGGCGCGAGCGGCCGCCGCGCGGCCGTCGAGCATGTCGTCGCCGGCCTCGGCGGGACCGTCGAGGCGATGTACTTCTCCTTCGGGGAGGACGACTTCGTGTGCGTCCTCGACTTCCCCGACGCGGTCTCCATGGCCGCCGTCAGCCTCAGCGTCAAGGCCAGCGGAGCGCTCTATACCCGGGCGACACCGCTTCTCACCCTCGACGAGATCGACGAGGCCGCCCGCAGGGAGGTCGCCTTCCGCCCGCCGGGCGCCTGACGCGAGCGGGCGCGGTGCCCGCTTCTGGCCCGCCCCGGTGCGCAGCGCTGCGCACGTGGTCAGCGCTGCGTACGTGGTCAGCGCCGGGTCCCCGGGGCGATCTCGTCGAGCAGGGCGCGAACGCGTTTCTCGATCTCGTCGCGGATCGGGCGGACGGCTTCGACTCCTTGCCCGGCGGGGTCGGGGAGCTGCCAGTCGAGGTAACGCTTGCCGGGGTAGACCGGGCAGGTGTCGCCGCAGCCCATGGTGATGACGACGTCGGAGGTCCGGACCGCCTCCGCGGTGAGGACCTTGGGCACCTCGGCCGAGATGTCGATGCCGCTCTCGGCCAGGGCTTCGACGACGGCGGGGTTCACGGTGCCGGCCGGAGCGGAACCCGCGGAGCGCACCTGGACGCGGCCGTCCGCCAGGTGGGTGAGGAAGGCGGCGGCCATCTGCGAGCGTCCGGCGTTGTGGACGCACACGAAGAGCACGGACGGCTGTTCGGCGGGGGTGTTCATGGAGGGTGCGCTTTCTGGCGAGGGGCGGGTCAGGGGAGTGCGGGAGCGGCGGGTTCGGGTTCGCCCTGGAGGTCGGCGGGGACGGCCGGTGCGGGTGCCCGACGTCCGAAGACGGCGACGACCAGACCCAGTCCCAGCGCGGCGCCCACCAGTTGGGCCGCGACGAACGGGCCGAGGGAGCCGGGGGCGATTCCGGCGAACGTGTCGGTGAAGGCCCGGCCGATGGTGACCGCGGGGTTCGCGAACGAGGTGGACGACGTGAACCAGTACGCGGCACCGATGTAGGAGGCCACGGCCACGGGCGCGTAGCGGGCTCGGCCGGTGCGGGCCAGGCCGAGGACCAGCAGGACGAGGCCGGCGGTCGCGACGGCCTCGCCCAGCCACAGGTGACCGGCGAAGCGGTCGCGGGTGGACCATCGCACGAGCGGTTCGCCGAACATCGCGTCGGCCAGGACCGCGCCCGCCACGGCCCCGGCGACCTGGGCCGGTATGTACGCGGCGACCTCGCGCGCGGTCGGTCCGTCCCCGGTGCGGCGGCCGGTGGCCCAGGCGGCGAGGGTGACGACAGGATTGAAGTGCGCGCCGGACACCGGGCCCAGAAGCGCGATCAGCACGCCGAGACCGAAGACCGTGGCCAGCGAGTTGGCGAGCAACTGCACGCCCACGTCGCTGGTCAGCTCGGTGGCCTGGATGCCGGAGCCGACGACCACCGCGACCAGGGCGGCCGACCCGACCGCCTCAGCCACGGCCCGACGGCCCAACGGGACGCTCACGCGGTCGACTCGGCGGCCTGCGAGGTCTTCAGGAAGGCGGCGAGCCGGTCGAGGTTGGCGGGCAGCGCCCAGTAGTAGACCCACGTGCCCCGTCGCTCGCAGTCGATGAGACCGGCCTGCCGCAGGAGCTTGAGGTGGTGCGAGATCGTCGGCTGGGACAGGTCGAAGGCCGGCGTCAGATCGCAGACACAGACCTCGCCGCCCGCCCGCGACGCGATCATCGACAGCAGCCGCAGGCGTACCGGGTCGCCCAGCGCCTTGAACGGCTTGGCCAGCTCGGCCGCCTGGTCCTCGTCCAGCGGGGCGGTCACCAGGCCGGGGCAGCACGCGCCGCTCTCGTCGGTCTGTCCCAGGACCACAAGCTCTTGCTTCGACATGCGTCTATGTTGACATCCTTCGATTCAAGACACAAGCTTGTATCGATAGACGTCAATGCAAGCCGGACGTCCATGCAAGTCAGATGTCAATGCAAGCCGATGGGAGACCGTCATGTCCCGTGCTCAGCTCGCCCTGCGTGTCAGCGACCTCGACGCGTCGATCACCTTCTACTCGAAGCTGTTCGGCGCCGAACCCGCCAAGCGGCGCGAGGGCTACGCCAACTTCGCCATCACCGAGCCCCCGCTCAAGCTCGTCCTGATCGAGGGCGGCCCCGGCGAGGAGACCCGGCTCGACCACCTCGGCATCGAGGTCGAGTCCACGGACCAGGTTGGCGCGGCCGCCACCCGCCTCAAGGACGCCGGCCTGGCCACCTTCGAGGAGAACGACACCTCCTGCTGCTACGCCCTCCAGGACAAGGTGTGGGTGCACGGCCCCGGCAAGGAGCCGTGGGAGGTGTACGTGGTCAAGGCCGACGCCGGCACACTCGGCAAGAGCGCCACCCCGGCCACGACCGGCGACGGCTGCTGCACCAGCCAGGTCCCCGAGGAATCCGCCCCCGCGACGGCCGGATGCGCCTGCGGGCAGTGAGCGGGCCGGCCTCAGGACCTGGTGCGCAAGCAAGCCCAAGGGAAGAATTCTGACGGGGTGTTGGCCGGCTCAACCGGACGGCGTGACCGAGGATCCCACGCCGAACCACTGCTCGGCTCCGTACTCCTCGAACCGCTCCACCTCGGTGAACCCCAGCTTGGCCGCGAGGCGCATCGAGCGGTCGTCGGCGCTCTGGGTGCAGAGCACCACGGGCTCGCTGGGGAGGGCGGCGGGGAACCAGCCGAGTGCCGCTGCGCACGCCTTGGCGGCGTACCCGCGTCCCCACGCTTCCGGCAGGAACATGTAGCCGAGTTCGGCCTCTCCGGCATCCGGACGGACGTGACCCGGACGCTCCGCGTCGCGCCGATCGAGCGTGATCATGCCGATCATCGCTCCGTCGAGATCGATCACGAAAAAGCCAGGGCGCCGCCCGGGCACCTCGGGTGCCGTGCGCTCGAGCTCATCACGCGGTCGAGGGCCACCGATGTAGGTGCCCACCTCTGGCGAGGCGAACAGCTCGATGAACGCCACAAAGGTCGACAGGGCCTCCGAGGGCCCTACGGGTGCGAGTCGAGGCGCCACGGGGCGAGACCGTAGCCCAGCTCGGAAGGCATCTGCGCTGGGCTACGGCGGAGCCGCCCGCGGGACTCGCCGCAGGCACGTCGGAGTCGGGCGGTCACTACCTCGCCGTCAGGGTCTGGCCGCCCGAGGCCGGCTTGACCTGGACCCAGCCGGCGGTGCTGGGCACGCCCTCCTCGTTCAGGAGGAAGAGCATGTAGTAGCCGGGAGGGGCGGCATTGGCCGACGGCGGTGCCTGGAGTTCGAGGAAGCTGCCGCTGCGGCTCTTGATCCGCAGGTCGAGGTGGCGCTGGCTGGTGTTGACCGAGTGGGTCGCGGTGGTCGGTGCCAGCAGGACGGCGCGGGTGACGTCGGAGGCGGTGTTGCTGCTCACCGTGATCTTCTCGTTGTACCCGACGGACGGGTTGAAGATGGTGCCGAGGTGGGGGCGGCTGCCCTGCTGGAGGTAGGCCGGCTCGTAGATCTCGATGCTGCCGTTCATGTCGTCGCTGACGTCGGGGTCGTTGGCGAGCTGCTGGAGCTCGTCACCGGTGACCATCACGCGGCCGTCCGGGAGAACCACGGCGTTCGAGTGGTATCCGCGCGGCAGCCGCTGGGCCGGGCCGAGCTTCCAGTTGCCGTTCTCGTCACGCAGTTCGATCTGGCGGTACTTCAGGTCCGCGTTGGGGTTGTACGTGCCGTTGCCGTAGTCACGGATGTCGAAGGCGCCGTTGACAGTCATCAGGGTCGCGTCGGGCATGAGCAGGGTGTCGTCCTGGGTGCGGCCGAAGGCTCTCGCCTTCTCCTTGCTCCACTGGCCGCCGACCAGCTGATAGGTGTTCGGGTCGTCCCGGTCCCCGCCGAGCACCAGCACCGAGTCCGGGCCCTTGAAGCCGGCCGGGAGCGGCACGGCCGAACCGTAGTTGCGCGGCATGTTGTCCGGTCGGGGTGCCAGATCCGTCCGGGTCTCGGCGGCGGGGTCGAACTTCCACTGCTGCTCGGGGTTGCGGCCCAGGCCGTAGATCTTGCCGTCACGCAGCGAGAAGAGGTGCGGGTAGTCCCGCTTGAACGGGGCGTCGGCCTTGAACCGTTCCACCGTCCAGCCCTCCGGCTTGTCCGTCTTGGCCGTGGGCACGGGCTTGTTCAGGGCGGGGAAGCGCTCGACGATCGAGGTGGGGGTGCCCCAGCCGAGCTCCGACTGGCCGGACATGATCAGCTGCCGCCCGTCCGCGCCGGTCACCACCGACGGGTACCACCGGCCGACCACCATGTCCTGGTTCTGGTACCACTTCTCCTCCCATGGGTCGAAGACGAGGGAGAGCTTGGCGCCGGAACCCCCGTTGCCGCCGAGGTTGCCGCCGAAGACGCCGAGCATCCCGTTGGGCAGGAAGGAGTGACCGGCACAGAAGAACGGCGCGGGGCGGGGCTGGTTGAGCCCGTCCGGCATGTTGATCACGGGCGGCGTGACCTTGGTGAACGAGCCCGGACCGGTGCCCTTGGCCGGATCCCACAGGTATGCGCGGCCCGCGTTCTCCTTGCCGATGGTGTCGGTCGGGGCCGGCTCCTTCTGGGGGTTGCTCTCGATGCGCTCGAAGGAGAACAGCAGCACCTTGCCGGTGGGCAGCATGGCGATGTGCGCGGCGAAGTCCGGGGACTGGAAGTACTCCCGGAACCTACCGGCGTCCAGCGCGTCGAAGTCCGCGTTGACCTTGGCCTGGGAGGCCGCGAGTGCCTTGAGCCGCTCGGTGCGGGTGGACTGCGGGTACTCGCCGACGGCCTTGAGGGCCCTCCTGGTCATGGCGTGCTCCTCGGCGTGCTCCTTGCCGATGACCGCCGCCTCGTCCGGGTCGGCCTGCGCCCGGTCGGCCGAGTGGGCGTCACCACCGTGCTCGTGGGCGGCGGCCGGGCCGGACGACAGCACGGTGAGTGTCAGCGCGGAGACGGCACACGCGGAGATCGCCGCGTACCGCATTCGTCTGGGCGACGGGCCGGTCAGGTTCCTGGGGGACATGGGACTCCTTGCGAGAGAGGGCAGGGCGCGCAGCGGTGGCGTCGCGGCCACTCCGTGTCACCGGTCCCATGGCGAGAACGTGACGAGAGCGCATGACATAAGCGCACGACGCAGGCATATGACTACTTACAGTGTTCGCGTGCCGGGCGGCCGCTGTCGCGCGATGCCGGGCAGGCGGGTGATCCTTTGGCCGCCAAGCGGGCCAGGACCCTTGCGGGACAGGGGTTCTGCACTGCGGCACAGGATCGCGATGCGGTCGGCCCGGAGATGTCTCATCCTCACGTCGATCACATAGCGTAGTTTTATAGTTACTGTAATGATCCCATGGCATATGCGACTGTCACGGAGGAAACATGATGGAAGGCATCAAGCTGTGTCAGAGTGACGACATCCAGGGCGATGTGATCGCGGGCTTCAAGAAGGACCGCATGACGCTGCTCTTCCTCAAGTTCGAGGACCCCGCGCGGGCACGCACCTGGGTGAAGCGACTCGCCTCCCAGATCTCCACCACCAGACAGGTGGCCACCTTCAACGCGGCGTTCCGCAAGGCCAGACAGGCCACCGGCGGCGACGACCCGCAGACGTTGAAGGCCACCTGGACGAACGTCAGCTTCACCTACGAGGGCCTGAAGGTCCTCAACGGCGGCAAGGACCCACTGCCCTCGGTGCCGAAGGGCGGCACTCTGGAGGCGTTCAAGGAGGGGTCCCACAAGCGCTCACTCGGCGACACCGGCGACAGCTCACCCGAGAACTGGCTGTTCGGGGACGGTAAGGGACAGATCGTGCACGCCGTGATCACCGTCGCCTCCGACACCGTCGAGGGGCTGCAGGACGCGTTGACCGCCCAGCGCGAGGCAGCCGCGCAGGCCAAGATCGTGATCGTCTTCCAGCAGAACGGCGCCACGCTGCCGGGAACACGCCGTGGAAAGGAGCACTTCGGCTTCAAGGACGGGGTCAGCGAGCCGGGGATCATCGGCTTCGACGAGCCCGACCCGAAGCGGCCGGAGTACGTCAAGGACCACCCGGGCACCCGGCTGATCCCGCCCGGTGAGTTCGTCATCGGGCACGACCGGGTCGGCGGGATTCCGTACGACGAGATGCCCGAGTGGGCCAAGAACGGCAGCTTCCAGGTGGTGCGCCGACTTGGTCAGGACGTCCCCGGCTGGTGGGCCCAGGTCAGCGCGCAACTGAAGGTCCTGAGGAAGGCCAAAGTGGTGCCGGACGAGGCGACCACCGAATGGCTGGCCGCCCGCCTGGTGGGCCGCTGGCGCTCGGGCGCGCCCGTCGCCAAGTGCCCGCACGCCGACATGCCGGACAACGCCCTCGCGAGCCAGGACAACGACTTCGGCTACCGCGACGACCCTGAGGGGTTCACCACCCCGCTCTTCTCCCACCTGCGCAAGACCAACCCCCGGGACGGCCTGCAGGAGAAGCCCGGCACGGACCCGTTCCCCGAGAACCCGGTCATGGACCGACGCCGGATCATTCGCCGCGGCGCCCCCTACGGCGCGCCCTTCGACCCGGCCTCGGACGGCCCCGGCGGCCCCGACCATCCGCGCGGACTGCTCTTCGTCTGCTACCAGTCCGACCTCGTCGAGCAGTTCGAGTTCATCCAGAAGATGTGGATCGACAACGTCGACTTCCCGCCGAACCGGCCCGCGAAGCCCGGCCCCGACCCCGGGGTCGGCCCCACGGGCAAGGTCGCCTTCGAGAGTCCCAGCGCGACGACCGAGCTGGGCTTCCACCAGTTCGTCACCACCGAAGGCTCTGTCTACGCCTTCGCCCCCTCGCTCACCACACTGCGCCTGCTGGGCGACGGCCGCCTCACCGACAAGTTCCCGGACACGGTCCGGCCGACCGACGCCTTCCTGCCGATCCCCGATCGCCAACGGGACCAGGGCAAGAGCTGGTACTGGGCCTACGGGACCGGCGGCGACGGGCCGGTCTGTCGCACCATCTCCATCGCCGACGGCGACGAGCACAAGGACGTCGTCGAGCGCCCCGACCGGCCCCTGTCCACCTGGTCGTGCTACGACGGCGTGTCGAGGGTGGACGCGATCCTGCCGGTGCCGGACGAGCAGCGTGTGGCCGGCCGGAGCCGGTACTGGCTGTTCCACACCGTGGAAGGCCGCCAGGCATACCGGCTGATCTCGGTCGCGGACGGAGCGGAGTCCGAGCTCGCCCCCGAGACGGCGGCCGCCGTCGACCGGCCCGACCGACCGATCTCGGCCTGGGCCTCGTTCAACGGAACCACGCAGGTGGACGCCTTCCTGCCGGTGCCCGACATGCAGCGCCAGAACGGGAAGAGCTACTACTGGCTCTTCCACTCCTCCCTGGGGGAGCAGGTCTACCGGCTGATCTCGATCGCCGACGGCTCCGCGCACAACGACGTCATCGAACGCGGCGACCGTTCGCTCAGCCTGTGGCAGTCATTGGCCGGTATCTCCGGAGTGGACGAGTTCCTCGCCGTACCGGACATGCAACGCATCAACGGGCTGAGCCTGTTCTGGGTGTTCCACCAGCAGAAATACCGGATCATCTGCATCGCCGACGGCCACGGGCACAGCGACCAGGTCGCGGTCGAGGATCGCCCGATCACCTTGTGGAAGTCCCTGACCGCCTGAGGCACGCCCGCCGTCGCACCCACTGAACGAGAAGTCCCAGCTCAGACGATGTCTGAGCTGGGATTCAGTGGAGCCGCCCTCGGGCAGCGTGCCCGTAAGAGCGGACGACCACGGTCGGAAGCGGCATTGATCGATTCGGCGGGCGCAGCGCAGGTCCCGGCCGCCCATGATCAGTTGTGGCTGTTCCGGGCAAGGAGCGTGTTCGGTCGCGTCCTGGCCGGATCGCCCCCTTGCGTGCCCTTCGTGTACGTATCACGCAGTTCAGAGGGGAGGCCTGGGGGAGGGAGCACTGCATGTCGGTGTTGGGTGGCTATCCGGTAGGACCGTCGGCCTGGGCCGTCCGAGGCCGGCCAACGCTGACGGTTGGTGCCCGCGCGTGACCGCCCCCACCCCGCTCCGGCCCGGGTCGGTGGTATTGATCTGCGACACTGGTTACGCCATGCCTAAGCCCGGAGAACTCACCTTTGTCGCGCCGCGCGGAGCCAAGAAGCCGCCGCGGCACCTTGCCGATCTCACGCCTGCCGAGCGCAAAGAGGCGGTTGCCGCGATCGGTGAGAAGCCGTTTCGTGCCAAGCAGCTCTCGCAGCACTACTTCGCCCGGTACGCGCACGACCCCGCCGAGTGGACGGACATCCCGGCCGCCTCGCGCTCCAAGCTCCAGGAAGCGCTGCTTCCCGAGCTGATGACGGTCGTGCGGCACCTGTCGACCGACCAGGACACCACCCGCAAGACCCTGTGGCGGCTCTTCGACGGCACGCTCGTCGAGTCCGTGCTCATGCGCTACCCGGACCGGGTGACCATGTGCATCAGCTCGCAGGCGGGCTGCGGGATGAACTGCCCGTTCTGCGCCACCGGACAGGCCGGCCTCGACCGGAACCTGTCGACCGGCGAGATCGTGCACCAGATCGTCGACGGGATGCGGGCGCTGCGTGACGGCGAGATCCCCGGGGGTCCGGCGCGGCTGAGCAACATCGTCTTCATGGGGATGGGTGAGCCGCTCGCCAACTACAAGCGGGTGGTCGGCGCGGTCCGCGCCCTCACCGACCCCGAACCGGACGGGCTGGGGCTGTCGCAGCGCGGTATCACCGTCTCGACGGTCGGTCTGGTTCCCGCGATCAACCGCTTCACGGACGAGGGCTTCAAATGCCGGCTCGCGATCTCCCTGCACGCCCCGGACGACGAGCTGCGTGACACCCTCGTCCCCGTGAACACACGGTGGCAGGTGCGCGAGGTGCTGGACGCCGGCTGGGGATACGCGGACCGGTCCGGGCGCCGTCTGTCCATCGAGTACGCGCTGATCCGCGACATCAACGACCAGGCCTGGCGGGGCGACCGGCTCGGCCGGATGCTCAAGGGCAAGCCCGTGCACGTCAACCTCATCCCGCTGAACCCGACCCCGGGCTCGAAGTGGACCGCGTCGCGGCCCGAGGACGAGAAGGCGTTCGTCGAGGCGATCGCCGCCCACGGCGTCACGGTCACCGTCCGGGACACCCGGGGCCAGGAGATCGACGGAGCGTGTGGTCAGCTCGCCGCGACCGAGCGGTAGTCTGAACCGGGTCGGTTTGTTTCGTCATCTTCGTTCTTCGATGTCGTCATAGCCCGGCATCTTCACCGTCCGACATCTTCATATTCCGACAGGGGAGCGCCACAGCGCTGAGAGTGCGGGACAGACCGCAGACCCTCTGAACCTTGCCCAGGTCATTCTGGGTAGGAAGTTCGGTCGTTACTCAAGCTGTTGCGCCCTGCCCGGGAACCGTCAGAGGTCCCGGGCAGGGCCGCGTCTCTTCCTGGTCACCCAGGAGGAATTCAGTGATCACCCACACCAGCGGTGGCAGACGGCTCGCGGTCACCGCCGTCGGGCTCGGCCTCGTCGCGCTGCCCGTGCTGTCCGCGTGCGGCTCGTCCGACGCCACCGGCTCGGGCGACTCGAAGACGATCACGCTCGTCAGTCACGACTCGTGGCTGGTGTCGAAGAGCGTCCTGGCGGACTTCGAGAAGCGGTCCGGCTACAAGGTCCGCGTCCTCAAGGACGGCGACGCCGGGCAGGCCGTGAACAAGGCCATCCTGACCAAGGACAACCCCCAGGGCGACGTCTTCTTCGGCGTCGACAACACCCTGCTCTCCCGCGCGCTCGACAACGGGCTCTTCCAGCCGTACGAGGCCAAGGACGCCGACCAGGTCCTCCCGGAGTACCGGACCGACCAGGACAAGCACCGGGTCACGCCCATCGACACGGGCGACATCTGCGTCAACTACGACAAGGCCTGGTTCAGCAAGCACAAGCTGGCGCCGCCGCGGTCCTTCGACGACCTGGCCAAGCCCGCGTACAAGAACCTCCTGGTCACCGAGAACGCGGCCACCTCCTCGCCCGGCCTCGGCTTCCTGCTCGGGTCCGCCGCGCACTACGGCGACGAGAACTGGCAGGGCTACTGGAAGAAGCTCAAGGCCAACGGCGTCAAGGTCGTGGACGGCTGGGAGCAGGCCTACAACGAGGAGTTCTCGGGGTCCGCCGGCGGCAGGAAGGCCAAGGCCGACCGGCCGCTCGTCGTCTCGTACGCCTCCTCGCCGCCCGCCGAGGTCATCTACGGCGACCCGAAGCCCGCCACGGCCCCGACCGGCGTCGCGGACGGCACCTGCTTCCGGCAGGTCGAGTACGCGGGCCTGCTCAGCAACGCCAAGAACGCCAAGGGCGGCAAGGCGCTCCTGGACTTCCTGCTCACCAAGGAGTTCCAGGAGGACATGCCGCTCAACATGTTCGTGTACCCGGTCCGTGAGGGCGCGCGGGTGCCGGCCGAGTTCACCCAGTACGGTCCGCAGGCCAAGGATCCCCAGACCCTGACGCCCGCGAAGATCGCCGCCGACCGTGACCAGTGGGTCAAGTCGTGGACCTCGCTCGTACTGAAGTAGCCGACGGGACGGTGACGGCCGCCGGTCCGGAGAGGACCGCCGGACCGGCCGGACCCGGCGGGCGGGACCGCGCCGACCGGACCGCGCGCCGGGCCCGCGGACAGAACGCGGCGCGGTTCGCCCTGATGGCGCTGCCCGTCGCGTTCTTCGCGGTCTTCTTCGCCTATCCCGTCGCCGCGATCGTCTCGCGCGGGCTCCACACGGACGGCGGCTGGCAACTGGGCCGCATCTGGGACGTCGCGACCCGCTCCGACATCCGGCACGTGCTGTGGTTCACCACCTGGCAGGCGCTCGCCTCCACAGCGCTCACGCTGCTGGTCGCGCTCCCCGGCGCGTACGTCTTCGCGCGCTTCGACTTCCGGGGCAAACGGATTCTCCGGGCCGTGGTGACGGTGCCCTTCGTGCTGCCGACCGTGGTCGTCGGCACGGCCTTCCTCGCGCTGGTCGGCCGGGGCGGCCTGCTCGACGAGCTGTGGGGCGTACGCCTGGACACCACCGTGTGGGCCGTCCTCCTCGCGCACGTCTTCTTCAACTACGCCGTGGTCGTACGGACCGTCGGCGGGCTCTGGTCGCAGCTCGACCCGCGTCAGGAGGAGGCCGCGCGCGTGCTCGGCGCCTCGCGCCTGACGGCCTGGCGCAGGGTGACGCTGCCGGCCCTCGGGCCCGCCGTGGCCGCCGCCGCCCTCATGGTCTTCCTCTTCACCTTCACCTCGTTCGGTGTCGTGCAGATCCTCGGCGGTCCCACCTTCTCGACCCTCGAAGTCGAGATCTACCGGCAGACCTCCGAGATCTTCGACCTCACGACGGCGGCCGTGCTGACGATCGTCCAGTTCGTCGCCGTCGGCGCGATCCTCGCCGTGCACGCGGCGACCGTACGCCGACGGGAGACCGCCCTGCGTCTGGTGGCCCCGGACACCACCGCGCGCCGGCCCCGGGGCGGCGGACAGTGGGCGCTCCTCGCGGGCGTGCTCGTGAGCATCGCGGTGCTGCTCGTGCTGCCGCTCGCGGTCCTCGTCCAGCGGTCCCTCGACGCCCCGGGCCTCGGCTACTACCGGGCCCTGGCCGACGACGACGGGGGCGTCTTCCTCGTCGCCCCGATCGAGGCGGTCGGCAACTCCCTGGAATACGCGCTCGCCGCCACCGCCATTGCCGTACTGATCGGCGGTCTGGCCGCGGCCGCCCTCACCCGGCGCGCCGGCCGGCTGATGCGGGGCTTCGACGCACTGCTGATGCTGCCGCTCGGCGTCTCTGCGGTGACCGTGGGCTTCGGGTTCCTGATCGCCCTGGACGAGCCGCCGCTCGACCTGCGCGCGAGCTGGATCCTGGTGCCGCTGGCACAGGCACTGGTCGGCGTCCCCTTCGTCGTACGGACCATGCTGCCCGTGCTGCGCGCGGTGGACGGGCGGCTGCGGGAGGCCGCGGCCGTCCTCGGGGCGTCGCCGTGGCGGGTGTGGCGCGAGGTCGATCTGCCGATGGTGCGGCGGGCCCTGCTGATCGCGGCCGGCTTCGCCTTCGCCGTCTCCCTCGGGGAGTTCGGCGCGACCGTCTTCATCGCGCGGCCCGACAACCCGACACTCCCGGTTGCGGTGGCCCGGCTGCTCGGACGCGCGGGCGATCTCAACTACGGCCAGGCGATGGCCCTTTCGACGATCCTGATGGTGGTGTGCGCGGTGGCGCTGCTGCTGTTGGAGCGGGTACGGACCGACCGGACCGGGGAGTTCTAGATGCTGCTGAGCCTGCAGGGCGCGACCGTACGCTTCGGCGGGCGGGCCGTGCTCGACGCCGTCGACCTCGATGTCGCCGAACACGAGATCGTCTGCGTGCTGGGGCCGAGCGGCAGCGGCAAGTCCACGCTGCTGCGGACGGTGGCCGGACTCCAGCCGCTGGACACGGGCCGGGTGGTGCTGGACGGACGGGACCAGGGGAGTGTTCCCGCGCACAGGCGGGGCGTCGGCCTGATGTTCCAGGACCACCAGCTCTTCCCGCAGCGCGACGTGGGCGGCAACGTGGCCTTCGGGCTGCGGATGCACGGCACGTCGAAGAGCGGCCAGGCGGCCCGGGTGGGGGAGCTGCTCGACCTCGTCGGTCTGCCCGGAGCCCGCGACCGCGCCGTGGCCTCGCTGTCCGGCGGTGAGCAGCAGCGCGTGGCGCTGGCCCGCGCCCTGGCCCCGAGCCCCCGGCTGCTGATGCTCGACGAACCGCTCGGCCAGCTCGACCGCTCGCTGCGCGAACGGCTCGTCGTCGAGCTCCGGCAGCTCTTCGGCGCGTTGGGCACGACCGTGCTCGCCGTCACGCACGACCAGGGCGAGGCCTTCGCGCTCGCGGACCGGGTCGTGGTGATGCGCGACGGGCGGATCGCCCAGTCCGGCACGCCGCTCGATGTCTGGCAGCAGCCCGCGGACGCCTTCGTGGCCCGCTTCCTCGGCTTCGACAACGTGGTCGAGGCGACGGTGGGCGCCGGTGCCGCCGACACCCCGTGGGGCAAGGTCCCCGTGCCCGAGGGCGCCCCCCAGGGGCCCGGAACGCTCCTCGTACGGCCTGCCGGTGTGCGGCTCACGGCCGCGGCGGACGGGCTGCGCTGCACGGTCGCCGCACGCACCTTCCGGGGCACACACGTCGCCGTACGGCTCCAGCCGGAGGGCGCGCCCGCGCTGGAGGCGGCGTGCGCGCTGCGGGACGCGCCGGAGCCCGGGGACATGGTCGGGGTGGAGTTCGACGCGGGCGAGGTCGTCGTCCTCGGGGCGTGATCCCCGGGAAAGGAACCGGCGCGGCACGCCGGCCGAGCGCGGTGTCCGGACATGCGTGCCGGGACCTCGGGATCGCTCCGCCAGGGTTGGTCCAGATCCGGCGGAGATACTCGACGAGTTCGTCGCTGGGGTCCGGGGCGAGTGCGACGCGG
>NZ_JBSFZS010000025.1:0-76573 GCF_053600395.1 Streptomyces sp. NPDC005070
CGCCGCTCTCCGTCAGGGAGCGGCGCGGGCCTCTCGCTTCCGGTGCACCGGATCACCTCCGGTGCGGCATCGCCTCGGGTGCACGGGATCACTTCCGGTGCACGGGACGGGTCACGCCTCGCGCAGGGCCTTGGCGAGGGGGCCGTCGCCCGTCACGGCGACGCTTCCCTCGCGCAGCGCGTCGAGCAGCGTCAGGGTTCCCCGGTTCATGGCCTCGCAGGCGCACGCGTCCGGCGCCAGGCGGGCGTCCGGCTCGCGCGGGGCGGGCCCGTCGCCGTAGAGCGGTCCTTCCCCGGCACCGAGCCACACATGGAACAGGCCTTCGTCCAGGCGGACTTCGACCAGCCCCTCGCCCCCTCCGACGGTGTCCAGCCCGCGCAGCAGCGGCAGCGCGAACCAGTGGGCCCGTACGGCGTCGGTGGGCCGCCGCTCGCCCAGCGCGGGCCCGCCCCACTCCCCCAACGCCTGCAGGACGGGCAGCAACTCCTGTCCGCGAGGGGTGAGTTCGTACACGTATGCCGCACCCGGAGGCGGCAGGCGGCGCCTCGTGGTCAGTCCGTCGCGCTCCATGTCCTTGAGCCGGGAGGCGAGGACGTCGGTGCTGACTCCCGGCAGATCGGCGTGTAGATCGGTGTACCGGCGCGGTCCGCCGAGCAGTTCGCGGACGATCAGGAGGGTCCACCGGTCCCCGACGGCGTCGAGGGCGCGGGCGGCGGAACAGTACTGGTCGTAGCTTCGGCGCGGTGACATGCGACGCAGTCTAGCTATCTTGTTGGACTTTCCAAGCTCCCACTTGGTAAAACCAAGCAACACCACAACCGGAGGGCGCAGCGCATGGAGTTCCGGCAGTCGAGCAAGCTCAGCGAGGTCTGTTACGAGATCCGCGGCCCGGTGATCGAGCACGCCGACGCACTGGAGGCGGCGGGCCACAGCGTGCTGCGCCTCAACACCGGCAACCCGGCCCTCTTCGGTTTCGAGGCGCCGGAGGAGATCCTCCAGGACATGATCCGGATGCTGCCCCGGGCGCACGGCTACACCGACTCGCGCGGCATCCTGTCCGCCCGCCGAGCCGTCGCCCAGCGCTACCAGGACCGAGGCCTGGACGTCGGCGTGGACGACGTCTTCCTCGGCAACGGCGTCTCGGAACTGATCTCCATGGCCGTGCAGGCCCTGATCGAGGACGGCGACGAAGTCCTCATCCCCGCCCCGGACTACCCGCTGTGGACCGCCGTCACCACGCTCGCCGGCGGCAAGGCGGTCCACTACCTCTGCGACGAACAGGCCGACTGGTACCCGGACCTGGACGACATGGCGGCGAAGATCACCGACCGGACCCGCGCGGTCGTCATCATCAACCCCAACAACCCCACGGGCGCGGTCTATCCCAAGGAGATCGTCGAGGGCATCCTCGACCTCGCCCGCCGGCACGGCCTGATGGTCCTCGCCGACGAGGTCTACGACCAGATCCTTTACGACGACGCCGTGCACCAGTCGGCCGCGGCCCTCGCCCCCGACCTGGTGGTCCTCACCTTCTGCGGCCTCTCGAAAACCTACCGCGTCGCCGGTTTCCGTTCCGGCTGGCTGGTCGTCACGGGCCCCAAGCAGCACGCGCGCAGCTATCTGGAGGGGCTGACGATGCTGGCCTCCATGCGGCTGTGCGCCAACGCCCCCGCGCAGTACGCCATCCAGGCCGCGCTCGGCGGCCGCCAGTCGATCCACGAGCTGACCGCGCCCGGCGGCCGGCTCCGCGAGCAGCGTGACCTCGCCTGGGAGAAGCTCAACGAGATCCCCGGCATCTCGTGCGTCAAGCCCAAGGGCGCGCTGTACGCGTTCCCGCGCATCGACCCCGCCGTGTACCCGATCCACGACGACGAGAAGTTCGTCCTCGACCTGCTGCTGCGCGAGAAGATCCAGGTCGTGCAGGGCACCGGCTTCAACTGGTCGCGGCCCGACCACTTCCGCATCCTCACGCTCCCGCACGCCGACGTCCTGGACGCGGCGATCAGCCGGATCAGGCGGTTCCTGAGCGGCTACCGGCAGGAGAAGGGCTGAGGAACCGGGTGGGCCGACCGGAGGATCCGGGGCTGCGGCCGCGCCCGCCGGATGGCACCGTACGAGGGACGGCAGCGGACGCGGGGACGGAAAGGGCGCGGCGATGGGTGACCTGCTCCTCGTACGGCACGGTGAGACCGAATGGTCGATGTCCGGGCGGCACACGGGGTCGACCGACGTCCCGTTGACCGACAACGGCCGCGAACAGGCCCGGCGGCTCCGTCCGCTGATCGCCCGGCACCACATCGCCGCGGCGTTCGTCAGCCCGATGCGCCGGGCGCGGGAGACGGCCGAGCTGGCCGGGATCGGCCACGCGCGCGTCGACGCGGACCTGCGCGAGTGGGACTACGGCGGGTACGAGGGGGTCACGACCGTCGAGATCCACCGGGAGCGGCCCGACTGGTTCCTGTTCACCGACGGCGTCGCCCCCGGACCGCCCGAGCATCCGGGGGAGAGCCCGGACGAGGTCGGGGCGCGCGCCGAGCGGGCGCTGGCGAGGATCGACGCGGCGCTCGCCGAGTCGGAGGGCAGCGTGGTCGTCGTCTCGCACGGCCACTTCCTGCGGGTGCTGACCGCGCGGCGGCTCGGTCTGAGCGCCCAGTCGGGGGCCGTCTTCCAGCTCGGCACCGGGACGATGAGCCGGCTCAGCACGGAGCACCGCCGGCATGTGGTGGCGGGCTGGAATGTCAGACCCGACGCGTACTGTTCCCATGACTCCTTCTCCCCGGCCTCCTCGGCGGGAGAGGGAGCGGAGGAACACTGAGCCGCGGCCGGGCCGGAGCGCGGTGGCACCACCGAGTGGTGGAGGGAGCGCGCCGTGACACGACCGCCGAGCGCCGCACAGCGGCGCATCGTCGACGCGGCCGACCCCGTGACCGGGCGGCTGAGAGGCACGGAGGCCCAGCTCGCCGCCCTGGTGAAGCGCGGGCTCGCCTTCCGTCATCCGCGTCCCCCGCGCGACCACTTCCTGACACCGGCCGGGCACCGGCTGCGCGAGGCTCCCGGGGACTCGGGGCCGGCCGCGGCAGCCGAGGGGTCCGCTCCGGCGGCCGCGGCGGCGTCCGGGGTGTTCGCGGCGCGGGCCGGCGGCGAGGAGGGGACCGCGGAGGGGCCCGCACGGCTGAGAGAGGTGCGCGGGGCCTGGCAGGGGCTCCTGGAGCTGCGCCGGATGACCCGTCCGGACGGTGCCACGGACCTTCCGTGCGCCTGGGAGCGTACGCATCTGGTGCGGGCCGCCGCTCTCGCGCTGGAGGCGGCGGGGCACCGTCCCGCCCGGGCGGAGGGCGGCGGGTACCGCATACGGGAGACACCGCAGCCGGAGGCCGTCGCCGTGCACGAGCCGGACCCGGGGGCACTGCGGGCCTGCGCGGCCACCCTGGAGAAGGCGGGCTGGCAGGTCGGCGAGCACACGGAGCCGCGCACGGGCGCCCGGTACGTTCTGGCCTCGCCCCGGCGGGCGTGAGCGGCGTGCACCGAAGCGTCGATCCGGCGAGGCGCCGAAGCTTCGAAGTCGGTGTCGGAGTCGGAGTCGGAGTCGAGCAATCAGCAGCAGTCGCAGTCGCAGTCGTCGGAGGGAAAGTCGTGGCAGAGCCGTTCTTCGTCCCCGTGACCGTTCGCGGATACGAGACCGATGTGCAGGGGCATCTCAACCAGAGCGTGTATCTGCAGTACGCCGAGCACGCCCGCTGGTCGGTGCTCCAGGCGGCCGGGATCGGCCAGGCGGAACTGCTGGCCCGCGGTGTGGGCCCGGTCGCGCTGGAGACGACCATCCGCTACCGGCGCGAACTGCGGGCCGGCGACGAGGTCGAGGTGACGTGCGCCTTCCTCTGGGGCGAGGGCAAGAGTTTCCGCATCGAGCAGACCATCCGGAAGACCGACGGCACGGTGGCCGCCGAGATCACGGCGGTCGGCGGGCTGATGGACCTCACCGAGCGCCGCCTGGTGCCGGGAGCCCGGGACGCCTTCACGTCACTGGCGAAGGACCCGGGCCCGCTGGGCCTCTGACCCGGCGGGTCGAACCGCCGGTGCCCCGCCGGTCCGCCGGACGGCCTACGCGTCGACCAACTCCGGCCGGTGCTCGGCGTCGTAGGCCGCGCGGGACTCGGCGATCGTGACGCGGTGCCGCTCGGCCCAGTCGGTCAGGGAGAGCAGCGTCGCGTGCAACTCGCGGGCGACCGGGGTGAGTTCGTACTCGACCTTCGGCGGGACCGTCGGGTGCACGGTCCGCGTGACCAGGCCGTCGCGCTCCAGATTGCGCAGGGTCAGCGTCAGCATGCGGCGGCTGATCCCCTCGATACTGCGCTCCAGTTCGGTGAAGCGGATCGGGCCGTGCGCGGCGGCCACGATGATCAGCACGCTCCATTTCCCGGCGACCCTGTCAAGAACCTCGCGGACCGGGCACGCCTGCGCGAGCACTGCCTGCGCGGTAACACCGGTGTTCCCCTGGGACATCGAAGTGCCTCCTTATGCCGGTCTCCCATGGTCACTCACGATGTACCCCGTTACAAGTCGTGCACCAAGGGAGAACGTCCGTGGAACCGGAGCGGTCCACGGAGAACACGGAGGTCACCGTCATGCCGTCCCGGACCGAACCGGCGGGCTCGCCGACACCACGAACGTACTCCCGGTGGGCCTCGCTCGTCGTCCTGTGCGCCGGCACGCTGATGACGATCCTGGACGGGAACATCGTCACCGTCGCCATGCCCGCCATCCAGAGCGACCTCGGCTTCTCCGCCCCCGGACTCGCCTGGGTCGTGAACGCCTATCTGATCCCGTTCGGCGGGCTGCTGCTGCTCATGGGGAGGCTCGGCGACCTAGTGGGCCGCAAGCGGATGTTCACAGCCGGGCTCGCCGTGTTCACCGCGGCGTCCGTGCTGTGCGGGGTCGCCGACGGCCAGGTCACGCTGGTCGTGGCCCGCGCCCTTCAGGGGGTCGGTGGGGCGATGACCTCGGCCGTCGTCCTCGGCATGCTCGTGGCGCTCTTCCCCGAGCCCCGCGAACAGGGCCGCGCCATCGCGGTGTTCAGCGCGGTCGGCGCAGCGGGCGGGGCGCTCGGCACCTTCCTCGGCGGCGCGCTGACGCAGGCCCTCAACTGGCACTGGATCTTCCTGATCAACCTGCCGATCGGCGCGGTGGCCCTGGTCGCCGCCCTGCGGATTCTCGCCCCGGACCGGGGAGCGGGCCTGCGCGGCGGCGCGGACTATCCCGGCGCCGCCCTGGTCACCGGCGCCCTGATGCTGACGGTGTACACGATCGTCGGCGCCGGGGAGCGGGGCCTCGCCGGAACCCTCGCGCTCGGCGCGCTCGCCCTCGCGCTCTTCGCCGGCTTCACCCTCCGCCAGGCACGGGCCGCCCGGCCCCTGCTGCGGCTGCGGCTGTTCCGCTCACGGACCCTGACGAGCGCGAACGGCGTACAGATCCTGATGATCGCCGGAATGTACGGCTTCCAGTACCTCGGCGCGCTCTACCTCCAACGCGTGCTCGGCTACAGCGAGTTGCTCACCGGTACGGCGTTCCTGCCCGCCCCGGTCACCATCGGCGCCCTGATGCTGACCCTGTCGGCGCCGGCGATCGTCCGCTTCGGCCCGTACCGCGTCCTGCTCGCCGGACTCGCGCTCATCACGGCGGGCCTGGCCCTGCTCGGCCGGGCCCAGGCCGAGGGCGCGTACGTCGCCGACGTGCTGCCCCCGCTGCTCCTGCTCTCCGTGGGGTTCGCGGCCGCGATGCCCGCGGTGACGGGACTCGCCATGGCGGACGCCGGCGCGGAGGACGCCGGTCTGGCCTCCGGGCTCTTCAACACCACGCAGGTGGTGGGCGGTTCACTGGGGCTGGCCGTGCTGACGACACTGGCGGCGAGCCGCACGGAGCGCCTGACCCGCGCGGGCGAGCACGTCGTCGCGGCGACGGCGGACGGCTACCGGCTGGCGTTCACGGTGGCCATGGTCATCGCGGCCACGGCCCTGACGCTGGCCGCGGCCCTCCTGCGCCCCGGCCGAGGCTCCACGAGCGCCTCGGTGGAGGGAGTTCCTCCTCACGAGCCCTCTTCCGCCGACCCGGCCGCGTCGGGCGTACGGATCGGCACCGGCACCTGATTGAAGCCGTAGTAGACCGCGAGCAGCCCGTGCGCGGCCAGGGTCAGCGGCGCCGAGACGAAGGAAAGCGCGACCGTCGCCGGATAGGCGAGGGAGCCGAGGGCGAAGCGGACGCGGGTGCGCCGGGCGCCTTCCACATCGACGCGGCCGTCGAGAAGGCGCCCGGTACGGGTGAGATGCCACCACACCGCCTGGAAGGCGAGGGCCATGGCCACCATGACCAAGCTGTAGACGGCGGCGGCGGCATGGGATGCCTTGCCCTCGCGCAGATACTCCGCCACCATCGCCGTCGGCCAGGGAATGGCAGCCACCACCATCAGCAGGAGCAGGTTCAGGAACATCAGGGTGCGGTCGACCCGGGCGACGTAACTGAACACCTGGTGGTGGTTGATCCACATGATGCCGATCACCAGGAAGCTGACGACGTAGGCGGCATAGGAGGGCCACTGCTCTCCGAGCGCGTGCCACAGTCCGCCGTTCTCACCGGCCTCGGGGACCTTGATCTCCAGGATCAGCAAGGTGATGGCGATGGCGAAGACGCCGTCGCTGAAGGCCTCCACGCGGCCCGACTCGTTCATGCCCGACTCTCCCCGTTGTGACCGCGTCCTCACGTGGTTTCCGCACATGGGTTCCGCGCGACTTGTGTGCCGTCCGTACCATCCGTGCGCTCCGACCGTAGCCCAGCGCGGTTCGACATTCGGCCCCGGAGCGTCAACTCGCCTTCCCCTGACGGGTATACGCCGTCCTCAATCTCTGGTAGGAAACTTTCCTAACAGTACGCGGCAACACCACTCCCCCATCGGAGGTACCGTGCACACCCCCCACATAGGCACTTCACGGCGCACCCTGCTCACCCTGATCGGAGCCTCATTGGTGGCAGGACCCCTGATCGCCACCCAGACCGCGACCGCGGCGGCGGTCGGGCTGGACGACCCGGCGAAGAAGGAGATCGCCATGAAGCTGGTCTCCAGCGCGGAGAACTCCTCGCTGGACTGGAAGGCGCAGTACAAGTACATCGAGGACATCGGCGACGGGCGCGGTTACACCGCCGGGATCATCGGCTTCTGCTCCGGCACCCACGACATGCTCGATCTCGTCGAGCTGTACACGCAGCGCAAGCCCGGCAACGTCCTGGCCAAGTACCTGCCCGCGCTGCGCGAGGTCGACGGCAGCGACTCCCACGAGGGCCTGGACCCCGGCTTCCCGGCCGACTGGCGCCGGGCCGCGCAGGACTCGGCGTTCCAGCAGGCCCAGAACGACGAGCGCGACCGCGTCTACTTCAACCCCGCCGTGCGGCAGGGCAAGGCCGACGGCATCGGCGCCCTCGGCCAGTTCACGTACTACGACGCCATCGTGATGCACGGCGACGGCGGCGACAGCACCAGCTTCGGCAACATCCGTCGGCGCGCCCTGACCAGGGCCAGGCCGCCGGCCCAGGGCGGCGACGAGGTGACGTACCTGAACGCCTTCCTCGACGCACGGGTGTGGGCCATGAAGCAGGAGGAGGCCCACTCCGACACCAGCCGCGTCGACACCGCACAGCGGGTCTTCGTCCGCAACCGGAACCTGAACCTCAACACACCGCTGGACTGGAAGGTCTACGGCGACAGCTACCACATCGGCTGACGGGCCCGACAGGGCGGAGGGCGCGGCACGTTCCTCGTGCCGCGCCCTCCCTGTACCCGTTCAGCCTCCGTAAGTCCGTTCACCCTTCGGATCGTTCGGCCCTCTCAGTGGGCGGGCACCGCCTCGAGGTCCTCGCCCGTCTCCATGGGGTGGGTCACCTCGCCCGCTTTCTCGCGTCCCCTGCCGAGGTGGTTGAAGACGAGGTTGAGGACGACGGCGGCGACGCAGCCCGTCGAGATGCCGGAGTCGAGGACGATCCGTACGGTCTCCGGGAACGCGTGGTAGAACGCCGGCGCGGTGATCGGGATGATGCCGACCGCGAGGGAAACGGCCACGATCAGCACGTTGTTGTCGTTCTCGAGGCCCGCCCCGACCAGGGTCTGGATGCCGCTTGCCGCGACCGAGCCGAAGAGGACGACACCCGCCCCGCCGAGCACCGGGCGCGGGACGACGGCGATCAGCGACGCGGCCATCGGGCACAGGCCCATCAGCACGAGGAAGCCGCCCCCGGTGGCGACGACGTACCGGCTGCGGATCCTCGTCATCGCGACGAGGCCGATGTTCTGGGCGAAGGCGCTGCACATGAAGCCGTTGAGGAGCGGGCTCAGCGCGGAGCCGAGCGTGTCGGCCCGCAGTCCGGCCGCGATGGTCTTCTCGTCGGCAGGGCGCTCGACGATCTCGCCCAACGCCAGCATGTCCGCGGTCGATTCGGTCATCGAGACGACCATCACCACGCAGAGCGAGAGGATCGCGGCGAGCTGGAACTGCGGGGCGCCGAAGTGGAACGGCGTCGGGAAACCGACCACGTCCGCGTCGGCCACCGGCCCGAAGTCCGTGACGCCGAGGGGGATCGCCACGAGCGTACCGATGACCAGGCCGAGCAGGACCGCGATCTGCTGGACGAAGCCGCGGGTGAAGCGGCGCAGCAGAAGGACGACGACGAGCGTCGCCGCCGCGAGCCCGAGGGAGGTCCGCGAACCGTAGTCGTCCGCCGCGGGGTCGGGGCCCTGCGCCCAGCCGAAGGCGACCGGCAGCAGCGAGACGCCGATGAGCGTGATCACGCTGCCGGTGACGACGGGCGGGAAGAAGCGGACGGCCCTGCTGAAGAACGGGGCCGCGATGAATCCGAGGACGCCCGCGATGACGACCGCGCCGAAGATGATCGGCAGGGCGTCGCTCTTGTCCTTGGCGGAGGCGACGACCGCGGTCATCGGTGCGACACCGGCGAAGGTGACGCCGTTGACGAAGGGCAGCCGGGCTCCGATCTTCCAGAGGCCGAGGGTCTGCAGCAAGGTGGCGAGACCCGCGGTGAACAGGCAGGCGCCGGTGAGGAAGGTGAGTTCGGTGGCGGAGAGACCGACCGCGGCGCCGACGATCAGGGGCGGGGCGACGACTCCGGCGTACATGGCGGCCACGTGCTGCAGGCCGCTGGTCGCCATCCTGAGGGCGGGCAGTTTCTCGTCGACCGGGTGCTTCGACCCGCCGGTTGGTCCAGTTGTTCCAGTTGGTCGTGCATCGGTGCTGGGCTCGGGCTGGGCGGCCACGGCGGCTCCTCCGGTCGGGTACACGTCGTCGACGTGGGTGTCAGGGAGGTGATGCGCGGTCGTGCGGGACCGGGACGACGACCGTCGCGCGGACAGGAGTCCAGGCGGCGGAGACCGCTCCGGGGCGCGCACGTCCGTGCGCGCCCCGGAGACGGCCGGCGTGGACCCTGCTCGGGTCCACGGCCACCGGCCGAGGGCCGTCCCCCTCGGCCGGAGTTCTGCGGCGGGTCAGTCCTGCCCGGCGATCCGCGCGAGGCGCCGCGCCTCGTCCCGGGTGGAACGGGCGATGGCGTCCTCGTCCACCAGCAGCAGGCGGCTGTCCTCGACGACCGGACGGCCGTTCACGAGCGAGAGGGTGACCGGCGCGGCGGCGCCGAACACGAGCGCCGTCACCGGGTCGGCGATCGAGGCGTGCGCCAGGGTGTCCAGTCGCCACAGCACGAGGTCGGCGAGCTTGCCGGCCTCCAGGGAGCCGATCTGGCTTGCCCGGCCCAGGACTTGAGCCCCTCCGTAGGTGCCGAGGCGCAGCGCCTGACGGGCGTTCAGGGCGGCCTCGCGGTGGGCGCCCAGCCGGTTGATGAGCAGGGCGTTGCGCAGCTCGGTGTGGAGTTCGCCGGACTCGTTCGACGCGGTGCCGTCGACGCCGAGGCCGACCGGGACGCCGGCCGCGAGCATGTCGGGGACCCGGGCGATGCCCGCGGCCAGCCGGGCGTTGGAGGAGGGGCAGTGGGCCACGCCCGTCCTCGTCCGGGCGAAGGCGGCGATGTCGGAGTCGTTCATGTGGACGCAGTGCGCCATCCACACGTCCTCGCCGAGCCAGCCCGTCGACTCGAAGTACTCGGTCGGGCCCATGCCGAACAGCTCCTTGCAGAACTGCTCCTCCTCCACGGTCTCCGAACCGTGGGTGTGCAGCCGTACCCCCTTGCGGCGGGCCAAATCGGCGCCCTGCTTCATGAGTTCGGTGGAGACGGAGAAGGGCGAACAGGGCGCGACGGCGATCTGGGTCATGCTGTCGAAGGAGGCGTCGTGGTGCTCGTCGACGGTCGCCTCGGTGGCGGCGAGCGCCCCTTCGAGGGTCTCGACGGCGAAGTCCGGGGGCAGTCCGCCGTCCTTCTCGCTGCGGTCCATGGAGCCGCGGGCGAGGGTGAAGCGGACTCCGGTCTCGCGGGCGGCCCGGATGATCGCGCCGGACAGGTCGCCCGAACCCTTGGGGAAGACGTAGTGGTGGTCCATGGCGGTGGTGACGCCGCCGCGGGCCATCATGGCGAGGGAGCCCTGGGCGGCCACGTAGGCCATCGGCTCGTCGATGCGCGCCCAGGTCGGGTAGAGCGCGACGAGCCAGTCGAAGAGGTTGTGGTCCGTGGCGAGGCCGCGGGTGATCCACTGGTAGAAGTGGTGATGGGTGTTGACCAGGCCGGGGGTGGCCAGGTGCCCGGTGCCGTCGACGCGGCGGACCACGTTCTCCAGGTTCTCCGGGGCCTTTCCGGCACCCACCGACTCGATCCTGTTGTCGGCGACGACGATGTGCCCCGAGGCGTACTCGGTGTCGCCCGCGTCCACGGTCGCGATGGCGCAGTTCTCGATGACGATGCGCTGGACTGGCACTGCGGTTCCTCGTTCTTCCGGATCGGCGGACGGACCCGGCGGCCGAGGGGGGTGACGACCGGGTCCGTGGTGGCGGTTCTAGAGGTTGGTGAGGTCGACCGGGATGCGTGGGTCGCAGCCGTCGCGCAGGACGGTGGCTTCGATGAGTCCGTAGGGGCGGTCGGCCGCGAAGTAGACCTCGTTGTCGTTCTCGAGGCCGAACGGCGTGAGGTCGACGAGGAAGTGGTGCTTGTTCGGGAGCGAGAAGCGGACCTCGTCGATCTCGTCGCGGTGGTCGATGATCCGCGCGCCCATCTCGTACAGGGTCTGCTGGAGCGAGAGGGAGTAGGTGTCCGCGAAGGCCTGGAGCATGTGCTTCCTGACCTCGTCGTAGGACTTGTCCCAGTCGGGCATCGTCTCTTCGTCGCCGGTCCAGGCGAAGCGCCAGCGGCTGGAGACCTGGGTGGCCAGGATGCGGTCGTACGCCTCCGGGAGCGTCGTGTACCTGTCCTTGACGTAGCCCCAGAACTCGGAGTTCGTCGAGTTCATCACGACGAGGTCCTTCAGGCCCGAGACGACTTCCCACGCCTCACCGTCGTAGGTGATCTGGGTGACGCGCGTCTCCTGGTTCCTACGGACGAAGGAGTGCCTCGGCTCGTCCGCGCCGGCGGCCCGGGAGGCGGCGTCCGGGGCCTCGATGCGCTCCCAGGCGTACTCCTCGATGCGGATGCGTGCCCGGTGGATCGGCTCCTGGCTGGTCACGAAGTGCCGGGCGAGATCGATGCCGAACCGCTCGGCGGACTCGATGCCACGCTCCTTGGCGAACGCGTACACCGTGTTCTTGGTGGTGTCAGTCGGCAGGACGTTGGCGTTGGAGCCGGAGTGGTGTACCTCGTCCATGTCGCCGCTCAGCGCGACGGACACGTTCAGGTCCTTGATGTGGTGCGTGGCGCCGTCGCGGGTGATCCGCACGACGCGGTTCTCGGCCTTGCCGTACTGGTTCTGCCCCAGGAACACCGGGCGGCCCTGGCGGGAAGGTTCGGTCATGTCTGCTAGCTCCCTCGGTAAACGGAGTAGCCGAACGGGTTGAGCAGCAGCGGTACGTGGTAGTGCTCGCCCGGCCTGACGGCGAAGGTGATCGTCACCTCGGGGAAGAACGTCTCGCTGTCCCGATTCGCGGGGGCGTCCTGCTGCGCATCGGCTCGCTGTGTCGTTGTCGCCGGATCCTGCTCGAAGTACCGCTCGACCTCGAAGTCGAGCCGTACGTGGGTCGTGCCCTCCGGCAGCGCCGGAAGGTCCCTGCACCGGCCGTCCGCGTCGGTCGCGGAACCGCCGAGCGCCCGCCAGTCGCCCTCGCGCCCCGCGCGGGCGGCGAGCCGGACCGCGACGCCCCGGGCGGGGCGGCCCACGCTGGTGTCCAGGATGTGGGTGGACACGGAGGCCGTGGTCTCGGTGCTCATGCCTCTTCTTCCTGTACGGGGTCCGCCGCGAGTTCTTCCCGCACGGGGTCCCTCACGAGACGGCCGAGCCGGATGCGGTTGATCTTTCCCAGTTCGACGCGGACGATCTCGCGCTCCCGCCCGGCCGGGTTGCCGATCCGTTCCCTGACCGCGTCGCGCATCTGCTCCCCGGTCCGGCCGGTGGCGCAGACGAGGAAGACATGCCCGAACTTCTCCTGGTAGGCCAGGTTCAGTTCGAGCATCTCCTCCTTCACCTCCGCGGAGGCGCCGGCCATCCCGCGCTGTTCGCGCGAGGAGGCCGGGTCGCCGGGCTTCGGCCGTCCGATGGGCGGGTGCCCCGCCATCGCCTCCGTCAGGTCGGCGGTGGTGAGGCCCGCGGTGGCGGCGTCGCTCCGGGCGTACAGGTCCTCGGCGGTGGCGTAGGGACGGGCGGCGATCAGCCGTTCGGCCCACGTCCGGGAGGCGC
This sequence comes from Streptomyces sp. NPDC005070, assembly GCF_053600395.1. Classification (NCBI taxonomy): domain Bacteria; kingdom Bacillati; phylum Actinomycetota; class Actinomycetes; order Kitasatosporales; family Streptomycetaceae; genus Streptomyces; species Streptomyces sp. NPDC005070. The sequence goes on from NZ_JBSFZS010000025.1 coordinate 12,824, forward strand.
ACACCTCGTGGAGGACGGCGAAGGCCGCGGACTCCTCAAGGGTGTTGAGGCGGGCGAGGCCGCCGGATGCCGTACTCGACTCCATGGGAAGCCTCCGTGGCCGTGTGCTGGACGGGCTGCGGACAGCTAACGCCCTCGGCGAACCGACGTCAACACTTTGTTGAAAACTTCGCGTTACGGGAGGTGACGAGAACCGCCGCCCGGTCGTCCGGGCGGCGGCGGGGTGACGGCAGGTGACACCTGCCGCCCGGAGGCGTGTTCGCGCCGGTCAGGCGCCCTTCTCGCGGTTCAGGTAGTTGTAGACGGTGAACCGGCTCACGCCGAGCGCGCTCGCCACGGTCTCCACACCGTGCCGCACGGAGAAGGCCCCGCGGGCTTCCAGTATGCGCACGATCTCCTGCTTGGCCTTGCGGTCGAGCTCCGCGAGCGGCATGCCCCGCTTACGCTCCAGGGCGGCGAGGATGTGGTCGAGCGAGTCGGCGAGCTGAGGCAGGCGCACGGCGACGACGTCCGCGCCCTCCCAGGACAGGACGACGTCGTCGACGCCGGCCTGCTCGGGCGGCAGCATCTCGCCGCCCATGGCGTCGACCAGCGGCTTGACCGCCGCGACGAAGGGGTCGTCCGCGATTCCGGTCACTTATCACCCTCCCCCGCCGCCCCGACGACGTTGACCTGGAGCGAGACCCGGGTGGCGCCCGCGTCCAGGACCTGGCGCAGCAGCGCCTCGACGGCGGCGAGCACGGCGTCCGCACCGCCTTCCGCAGTGTTGCCGAACGGGCCGACGTCCACGGCGTCCAGCTCGGCCGCCTCGATGACCTCACGGGCGACCAGGGCGTGCCGGGGGGCCTCGTCGAGATCGAAGGGCTCGGTCGTGAACTCCACTCTCAATCGCACGGGCTCAACCTACTGCCCGCCGCGGCCGCCCCGGCAAGCCCCCTGCGGCCGGAGCGGGCCGCACCCACGGCTTTCCGCCGGGACCCCCCTTGACAACGCTCACGACCCGACTGCAATCTTCCATTGAGCAGAAACAAGTTTCCGCATTACGGAAAGGAGCGCGGACCTCATGGGATTCGCGGACCAGCGCTTCAACGTCAATCTGTCAATCCTCTTCACGGAACTCCCGCTGCTGGAGCGCCCGGCGGCCGCGGCCGCGGCGGGCTTCACCGCGGTCGAGCTGTGGTGGCCCTGGGTCGACTCCCCCACCCCCGAGCGGTCCGAGCTCGACGCTCTGAGGACGGCGATCGAGACCGCCGGTGTCCGGCTGACCGGCCTGAACCTCTACGCCGGCCGGCTCCCCGGTCCGGACCGGGGCGCCCTGTCCCTGCCCGGCGAGGAGTCCGAGCGGTTCCGGGCCAACATCGACGTGGCCGCCGATTTCGCCGGCTCGCTGGGCTGCACGGCGCTCAACGCCCTGTACGGCAACCGCCTCCCCGGCGTGGACCCGGACGAGCAGGACGCGCTGGCGCTGGAGAACCTGGCCCTCGCGGCCCGGGCCGCGGACCGGATCGGCGCGATCCTTTTGGTCGAGGCCCTCAACGAGCGGGAGTCACCCGACTATCCGCTGGTGAGCGCACCGGCGGCGGTCGCGGTCGTCGACAAGGTCAACGCGGCGACCGGCCTCGGCAACACCAGATTCCTCATGGACCTGTACCACCTCGCCATGAACGGCGAGGACCTGCCGCGGGTGATCGCCGCCTACGCCGGCCGGACCGGCCATGTGCAGATCGCCGACAGCCCCGGCCGCGGCGCGCCGGGCACCGGCGCGCTCCCCCTCGAAGGGCTCCTCGACCAGCTCGCCGTGGCCGGCTACGCGGGCTGGGTGGGGCTGGAGTACAAGCCGGGCGACCGGCCGAGCGCGCGGGCCTTCGACTGGCTGCCCGCCTCGGCCCGGGCCGCCCGCCGAGCGGCACCCCGGTGACGCGGCAGGGACCGCGGCGAAACGGACCGCGGCGAAACGGATCACACAGACGCAGCACGGATCGCGGAGAGGCACCCTCATGAGCGACAACCTGCCCAAGGTGGCATGGATCGGTCTCGGCATCATGGGCTCACCCATGTCGGAGAACCTGATCAAGGCCGGGTACGACGTCACGGGCTACACACTGGAGCGGGACAAGCTGGAGCGCCTGGCCGCCGCGGGCGGCACGGCCGCCGGTTCGATCCCCGAGGCCGTACGGGACGCCGACGTGGTGATCACGATGGTGCCCGCCTCCCCGCAGGTCGAAGCCGTCGCGTACGGTCCCGACGGCATCCTGGAGAACATGCGGCCCGGCGCGCTGTTGATCGACATGTCCTCGATCACCCCGCGGACCTCGGTGGACCTCGCCGAGGCCGGCGCCGAAAAGGGTGTCCGTGTCCTGGACGCCCCGGTGTCCGGCGGCGAGGCCGGGGCGATCGAGGCGGTGTTGTCGATCATGGTCGGCGGTGACCCCGTGGACTTCGACGAGGCGGAGCCCCTGTTCGAGGCGCTCGGCCGGACCATCGTGCGGTGCGGTCCGCACGGCTCGGGCCAGACCGTGAAGGCGGCCAACCAGCTCATCGTGGCCGTGAACATCCAGGCGTGCGCCGAGGCCGTGGTCTTCCTGGAACGCTCCGGCGTGGACCTGAGCGCCGCGCTCGACGTCCTCGGCGGCGGTCTGGCGGGCTCCACGGTGCTGGCCCGCAAGAAGGACAACTTCCTGAACCGCGACTTCAAGCCGGGCTTCCGCATCGACCTGCACCACAAGGACATGGGCATCGTCACGGACGCCGCCCGCTCCGTGGGCGCCGCGCTGCCGGTGGGAGCCGTGGTCGCCCAGCTCGTGGCCAGCCTGCGCGCGCAGGGCGACGGCGGCCTGGACCACTCCGCGCTGCTGCGCGCGGTCGAACGCCTCTCCGGCGCCCGGGTCTGACCGGGCACTCCAACGTCCGGGCCGCGGCGGTGCCGACATCTGTCATGTCGCGCCCAGGCGCCGCCGCGACCCGGATCCGCGTTCGGAGAGCCGAGCTCCCGGACCGCGTCACGAACGGCCCGGATGAGGGGTGGCCGTAACGGGCACGGTCCGGGCGGATGAGGACCGCGGCGGCCTGCGAGCCAGTGCGGTGGTGAAGGATCCGGTTCCCCTTCTCGACCTGAGGGAAGGGTGAATCCGGTCCGTCGCGACCGCCGCGGTCCCAGCCACTCATCGGCTGCGGCCGGACCTGGGCATCAGCCACACCCCGGCCGCCGCGGGACCTCGGTTTCGGCCGGACCATGGCTGCCCCCGGCTTCGGCCATGCCCCCTCCCAAGACCCCGTCCGGCGGCGCGAACGTACTGTCGCGCCCAGCCTCGCGCCGTCGGACGGCAACAAGCCCATGGCCCGCCGAGGGGCCTGATGCCGGGCTCCGGGTGCGGATTCCGGTCGCGGCCAGCAGCCTTGGACCATGGACGCTGACGGCATGGAACTCCCCAGGATCGTGGTGCACACACCGGGTCTGGACGGGTCGCGGCGGGTCACCGAGGGCGACCGGGTGCTGGGTCTCGCGTACCACCTCGACGACGTGGTCGAGATCCTGCGCCAGGCGGACGTCGACCTCGACGTGATCGAGGTCGAAAAGAGCGACATCATCGACTGGCAGGGCGGCGGCCCGGACGACTGGCCCGGCCTCTCCGAGCACCCCGAGGTCTGAGGACCGTACGCCGTGCGCGCCGGACCGCGCGTCGCCCGCTCCTTGATCCGCGAACCGGAACGGGCGCCGAACGGACCCCGTCCGTACGCAAGCGGGCGTAGGACGCCTACGGAACCCTCAAATCAACCTCTGAACACCGCCCCGGGGGCTTCACCTGCCGCCGGATAAGGCACATCCTCGGCACACGGGGCCCGCCGGCACGGGGGCGGCGGGTCCCGAACGGGGGCACGGGGGAAGCACCATGAGCGGAAGCGCGGCGGTCGGGCCTGGGCCTTTGACCGTCGCGCTGCTGCGTGGCGGGCCGCGCGCGGCCGTGAAGGTCGCCGTGGTCGCCCTGCATCTGCGGGGCGCGGTGGCCCCGGGCCCGCCGGGCACGATACGGACCTCGAACCCGTCCCCGGGGGCATCCTTCGCGTCGGGGCTCGCCCTGGAGAAGGCAGTCCGCGGCTCGCTCTACCTCCCGGCGGGAGTACGGGAGTTGATGGACCGGCCGCGCGTGCGACGGGCACTGGCGGAGCTGCGCGGCGAGGCCGCCGCGGCCGGACTGCTGCGCCGCCTGCCGCCGCACCGGACGCGCGCCGCCCGGCGTGTCCTGCGGGAACTGCGGGCCACGGCCCCGCTTCCCGCAGGACCGGAGGGCCTGTCCCCGGCCGATGTCCTGCTCGCGGTCGCCCTGTACGGCGATGCCGCCCTGACCGTGCTGGTGCCGCGCTTCACCGAGGCCGCCGGCCTGAAGGGGCGCGGCGGCCCGCAGGAGCGCGGACTCTCCCGGAGCGGCGACGTGGGGGGCGACGGCTTCACCGGCTGCGCGGGCGGCTGGGGGGCTTGACCCTCCGCGCGGTGACCGCCCGCGGATTCTCCAGGAACGGCAGGACATGCCGGAGGAAGAGACCGGGGCGTTCGTTGTACGGCTCGTGGGCCGTGGGCAGCCGGACACTCGACGTCCCCGCGGGCAGGACGCGTCGGGCCCTGCGGCCGTCGAGGAACGCGGGGACGACGGGATCACGGCTCCCCCACAGCAGCAGGATCGGCACACCGAGGGCGGCCGGGTCCGCGAGGCCGAAGTCCGGGTCGACGAGACCGCGCCACAGCGCGCAGTGCACCGCCAGTCTCCGCTCGTCCCGCGGCAGCCGGCGCGCCCGGGCGTACGTCTCCCGCGCGCTCGGGGTGCCCAGCCGGCCCAGATAGGCGCGGGCCAGCGGGACGACGAGCCGGCGGGCACGGGCGGGGCGGCCCATCACCTCGCGGCAGAACCAGCGGGTGAGCGCGGTGTGCCGGGTGAAGCCCGCCGGGTCGACCAGGACGAGCGCTCTCACCGACGCGGCACGGGGGCCCTCGGCGAGACGGCAGGCGACATAGCCGCCGACGCTGTTGCCGAGCACGGCGAACTCTCGCACGCCCTGCTCCTCGGCCAGGGCGTCGATCACCCGTTCCGCGACCTCCACCAGTCCCTCGGGAGTGACCCGCCCGGGTTCCGGGGCGGTCGAGTCGCCGTACCCGGGCCAGTCCACGACGAAGGTGCGGTACCGGTCGGCGAGGGCCGGCAGCACGGCGTCGAAGTCGCGGCTGTCCCCCGGGTTGGCGTGCAGGAGCAGGAGAGCGGGCGCGTCGGACGGGGCCGGGGCCCCCGCCGGCCGGGCGCCGGAAAGGGGGTCGAGGCAGCGTACGGCGATGTCGCCGAGGGGGGTGGGGACGGTCATCCGCATGGGGCGAGCATGCCGGACCGGCCCGCTCCTGGGAACAACGCGCCCGGACGGCACGTCACTTGGGGCGGGCCGCCCGGCACGCGAAGGGGAGGTACCGGCACACGAGGGGGAAGTACCGGCGCACGAGAGAGAGGTACCGGCACGCGAGGGAGAGATCCGGGCCGAGGGAGAGGTCCGGGTCAGACCTTCAGTGTCCTGATCGCGGTGGGCGCGTGGCCCGGCTCGGTGGCGATCTCCTCGAACTCGACCACGTTTCCGATGTCGTTGGTCCTGCTCATGGCGATGTTGGTGACGCGTTCCAGGATCGCCTCGACGACGACGGGAACCTGGAACTCGGCGGCGAGCTTCCTGGCCCGCTCGAAGGCGGCGCCGAGTTCGGCCGGGTCGGTGACCCGGATCGCCTTGCAGCCGAGGCCCTCGACGACCTTGACGTGGTCGACGCCGTAGACGCCGAGCTCCGGGGAGTTGATGTTCTCGAACTCCAGGTTGACCTGGAAGTCGATGTCGAGGCCGAGCTGCGCCTGTCGGATCAGGCCCAAGTAGGCGTTGTTCACCAGGACATGGACGTACGGGATCCTGTGCTGGGCCCCGACGGCCAGTTCCTCGATCATGAACTGGAAATCGTAGTCGCCGGAGAGGGCGACGACCTGCGCGCCGGGGTCGGCCTTGGCGACGCCGAGCGCGGCCGGGATCGTCCAGCCGAGCGGGCCCGCCTGGCCGCAGTTGATCCAGTGGCGCGGCCGGTAGACGTGCAGCATCTGGGCGCCGGCGATCTGCGAGAGGCCGATGGTGGAGACGTACCGGGTCTCCGGGCCGAAGGCCTTGTTCATCTCCTCGTAGACGCGCTGCGGTTTGATCGGGATGTCGTCGAAGTGCGTCCGGCGCTGGAGGGTGGCCCGCTTCTCCTGCGCCGAGGCGGCCCACGCGGAGCGGTCGGGCAGCGCGCCCGCCTCCTTCAGATCCTTCGCCACCTCGACGAGGAGTTCCAGGGCGGCCCCGGCGTCGGAGGCGATGCCGAGGTCCGGGGCGAAGATCCGTCCGAGCTGGGTGGGTTCGATGTCGACGTGCACGAAGGTCCGGCCGGCCGTGTAGACGTCCAGGTCGCCTGTGTGGCGGTTGGCCCAGCGGTTTCCGATGCCGAGGACGAAGTCGGACTCCAGGAAGGTCGCGTTGCCGTAGCGGTGCGAGGTCTGGAGGCCCACCATGCCCGCGTTGAGCTCGTGGTCGTCGGGCAGGACGCCCCAGCCCATGAGCGTCGGCACGACCGGGGTGCCCGTCAACTCGGCGAACTCGACGAGGAGTTCGGCGGCGTCGGCGTTGACGACCCCGCCGCCGGCCACGATGAGCGGGCGCTCGGAGGCGTTCAGCAGTCCGATCGCCTTCTCGATCTGGGCACGGGTCGCGGCGGGCTTGTACGGCCGCAGGGGCTCGTACGTCGCGGGGTCGAACTCGATCTCGGTGAGCTGGACGTCGATGGGCAGGTCGACCAGGACGGGCCCGGGGCGACCGGAGCGCATGAGGTGGAAGGCATGCTGGAGGACGCCGGGAACCTGCGCGGCCTCCAGCACGGTGACGGCCATCTTGGTCACCGGACGCGCGATCGAGGCGATGTCGACGGCCTGGAAGTCCTCCTTGTGGATCACCGCGGTGGGCGCCTGGCCGGTGATGCACAGGATCGGGATCGAGTCGCCGCTCGCGGAGTACAGACCGGTGATCATGTCGGTTCCCGCGGGGCCCGAAGTGCCGACGCAGACACCGATGTTGCCCGGGTGGGTACGGGTGTAGCCCTCCGCCATGTGCGAGGCGCCCTCCACGTGCCGGGCGAGGGTGTGGCTGATTCCGCCGGACGCCTTGAGCGCCGCGTAGAAGGGGTTGATCGCCGCACCCGGAACGCCGAACGCGTCGGTGACGCCCTCGCGCTTGAGGATCTCGACTGCCGCGCGGGCAGCGGTCATACGAGCCATGGAGTACTCCTGCTTCGGCTGTCGGATTCGCGCTCCCGTCGCGCCCCGCGGAGAGTCGCTGGTCCCACTTCTTATTCCGCATCGCGGAAACTAACTTCTGCCATCTGGAAGCAATGTAGGTGTCGGGGCAGGGAGCGTCAAGGGCGGGCGGTGCGCGGGGAGGGCCGGTGAGCGGGACCGGGCCGGTGCGCGTCGCGGCGTTTCGCTGCCGGACGCCGCCCGGCAGGAGGACGATGGACGCGCTGTCCCGACGTGAGTTCCTGGAGTGGGCCATGGCCGAGAGCGTGCCGGTGCGGTGTCCGGCCTGCCGCCGCGAGCACCTGTACGCGGCCCCGTCCTACCCCTGCGTGTGCGGATCGCCCGTGACGGCCCCGCTCGACCACCTCGCGGAGGCGACCCCCGTCACCCACCGCGCATGGGACGAGGAATGGACGACGGTCCGGTGCGACACCTGCGGCCGCGGGAGTCAGTGGCCACAGCCCGAGCTGGGCTGTCCCTGCGGAACGACCCTGCGCATCCCGCTGCGAACGGCCCCGGCGCGGGCGACCGGACCGGTCGCCCGTCAGGCCGACGGGGAGGCCGGCACACCCCGGGACGGGGACCGGGAAGCCGGAGCCGACACCCCGGAGGACAGCGGCCCCGCGGGGGACGCGGGCCGCGTCCCCCGCGCAGGGCTCGGGCAGTCCGGCCATGACGGCGGGACCGACCGGAGGCCCGCGTTCCGGCCGGTCGCCATTCGTACCGCTCGCGACGCCGTCACCGCCGCCGCGCTGTATCTGGGCTGGCTCGGCTATCGCGACATCCGGCGCGCCGACCAGCGGCCCACGTCCGGGATCGGGCTCGCCGCGCGCGGCGTCCTGGCCCAGGTGGACCCCACCGTGCGGCCGGCCTCGCTGCGCGACGTGGAGTGTCTGTGGCTGACGGCCATGACGGAGTCGGCGAACTGCGTGTTCTTCTCCCTGGCCGGCTACGCCGAGGATGCCCGCGCCCGCGCCGACACCCTCGGCGTCCCCCTCTTCGTCCTGGACCTCACGGGCACACCGCAGCCGGTGAACAGCCCGGCCGACGAACTCATAGCCGTCCCGGACTGAACACCGGGCACGAGGACAGGCCTCGACGGCGGCACGGAAAGCGCGGGCACGGGCGCCCCGGGAGCCCTACTCGGCGTACGTCTCCCGCAGTTCGATCTTCCGCACCTTCCCCGAGACCGTCATCGGGAAGGTCTCCAGGACGCTCAGCCGGCTCGGGATCTTGTAGTGCGCCAGCCGACCCTCGCAGAAGGCGCGCAACTCCTCCAGCGTGAGCGGGTCGGCGGGATCGCGCGGGATGACACAGGCGAGCACCTCCTCGCCGTAGCGCTCGTGGGGAACGCCGACCACCTGCACGTCGGCGATCTTCGGGTGGGCGTACAGGAACTCCTCGATCTCGCGGGGATAGATGTTCTCGCCGCCCCGGATGATCATGTCCTTGATGCGTCCGACGATCTCGACGTACCCGTCCTCGCGCATCACAGCAAGGTCGCCCGTGTGCATCCAGCGCCCCGCGTCGACGGCCTCGGCGGTCTTCTCGGGCTCGTTCCAGTAGCCGAGCATCACGCTGTAGCCGCGGGTGCACAGCTCCCCGGTGGTGCCGCGCGGCCGGGTCACCCCGTCCACCGGGTCGACGACCTTCACCTCCAGGTGCGGCAGCACCCGGCCGACCGTGCCCGTGCGGTGCTCCAGGTCGTCGTCCCGGCGCGTCTGGAGCGAGACGGGTGAGGTCTCCGTCATGCCGTAGCAGATGGACACCTCCTCCATGTGCATCTCGGCGACCACCCGTTTCATCACCTCGACCGGGCAGGGCGAGCCCGCCATGATGCCGGTGCGCAGCGTGGACAGGTCGTACGAGGCGAAGTCCGGGAGGTTCAACTCCGCGATGAACATGGTGGGTACGCCGTACAGCGACGTGCACCGCTCCTGCTGCACGGCTTTCAGGGTGGCGGCCGGGTCGAACGACGGGGCCGGGACGACCATGCACGCGCCGTGCGAGGTGGCGGCCAGATTCCCCATCACCATGCCGAAGCAGTGGTAGAAGGGCACGGGGATGCAGACCCGGTCCTGTTCGGAGTAGGCGATCGACTCACCGACGAAATAACCGTTGTTGAGGATGTTGTGGTGGGAGAGGGTGGCTCCCTTCGGGAACCCGGTCGTCCCTGACGTGTACTGGATATTGATCGGGTCGTCGCAGGACAACTCGGCCTCACGCGCCAGGAGTTCGCTCCGCAGATCGGGGGTCCCCCGTCGGATCAGCGCGTCCCAGCTCGGGTCGCCGATGTACACGGTCTCCCTCAACCGCGGGCACCTGCCCCGCACTTCCTCGACCATCGCGTGGTAGTCGCTGCTCTTGTGGCTGAGCGAGGCGAACAGCAGCGAGATCCCGGCCTGGTTGAGGACGTACTCCACCTCGTGGGTGCGGTAGGCCGGATTGATGTTCACCATGATCGCGCCGATGCGGGCGGTGGCGTACTGGACGAGCACCCACTCGGGGCAGTTGACCGCCCAGATGCCCACCCGGTCGCCCTTGGCGACTCCGGACGCGAGCAGCGCGTACGCCAGCTCGTCGACGTCGGCGCCGAATCGGGCGTACGTCCAGCGGCGGCCCGAGGGCACGTCGACCAGTGCCTCCCGGTCCGGCCAGGCGGCGACGGCCCGGTCGAGGTTGGCCCCGATGGTGTCGCCGAGCAGCGCCGTGCCACCCGTCCCGTGCGCGTACGACAGTTCACTCACCGGAAGTCCTCCTCGCGGTACTCGGCGTCCGAGCCCGCGGCCGTGGCCTCGCGCAGCTCGATCCGGCGGATCTTGCCGGAGACGGTCTTGGGCAGCTCGCCGAACTCCAGGCGGCGGATGCGCTTGTAGGGCGCGAGCACCGTGCGCGCGTGCTCGAAGAGGACCTTGGCCGTGTCGGGTCCCGGCTCGTACCCTGCCGCGAGGACGATGTACGCCTTCGGGACGGCCAGGCGCAGTTCGTCGGGGGCCGGGACCACGGCGGCCTCGGCGACCGCCTCGTGCTCCAGGAGCGCGCTCTCCAGCTCGAAGGGCGAGATCTTGTAGTCGGAGGCCTTGAACACGTCGTCCGCGCGGCCGACATAGGTGATGTAGCCGTCGGTGTCGCGCGAGCCGATGTCCCCGGTGCGGTAGTGGCCGCCGGCCATCGCCTCCGCCGTGCGGTCGGGGTCGCCGTGGTAGCCGGTCATCAGGCCCACGGGGTGCGCGGACAGGTCGAGCGAGATCTCGCCCTCCGAGGCGCCGGGCGCGCCGGTGACCGGGTCGAGCAGTTCGACGCGGAAGCCGGGGCTGGGGCGGCCCATGGAGCCGGTCTTGAGCGGCTGGCCGGGGCTGTTGGACACCTGGACAGCGGTCTCGGTCTGCCCGAAGCCGTCCCGGACGGTGACGCCCCAGGCGCGCCTGACCTGCTCGATGACCTCGGGGTTCAGCGGCTCGCCCGCGGCGACGACCTCGCGCGGCGGGGTCCGCAGCAGTCCCAGGTCGGCCTGGATGAGCATGCGCCACACGGTGGGCGGGGCGCAGAAGGTGGTGACGCCGGCCCGGTCCATCTCGGTCATCAGCCGGCCCGCGTCGAAGCGCGTGTAGTTGTAGAGGAAGACGGTCGCCTCCGCGTTCCACGGCGCGAAGAGGTTCGACCAGGCGTGCTTGGCCCAGCCGGGTGAGGAGATGTTCAGGTGGACGTCCCCGGGCTTGAGCCCGATCCAGTACATGGTGGCCAGGTGGCCGATGGGGTACGAGACGTGGGTGTGCTCCACGAGCTTGGGCTGAGCGGTGGTGCCCGAGGTGAAATAGAGCATCAGGGGGTCGTCCGCGTGGGTGGGGCCGTCGGGCTCGAAGACGGGACCGGCGGCGGCCGTCTCCTCGTACGCCTGCCAGCCGGGGCGCGTGCCGCCGACCGCGATACGGGTGTAGCCGCCGGGCACCGCGTCGAACTTGGCGGTGTCCTCGGAGCGCGCGACGACGTGCCGCACCCGGCCGCGTTCGATCCGGTCGGCCAGGTCGGCGGGGCCGAGCAGCGGAGTGGCCGGGATGACGACGGCGCGCAGTTTCATCGCGGCCAGCGCCGTCTCCCACAGCTCGACCTGGTTGCCGAGCATGACCAGAATGCGGTCCTCGGCCCGTACGCCCCGGTCCCGCAGCCAGTTGGCGACCTGGTCGGAGCGCTCCGACATCGCGGCGAAGGAGACCTCGACACGTCCGCCGTCCTCCTCCACGATGTGCAGGGCGGTGCGGTCGTTGTCCCGCGCGATGACGTCGAACCAGTCGAGGGCCCAGTTGAAGTGCTCCGGGCGGGGCCAGCGAAAGCCCTCGTACGCGGTGGTGTAGTCCGAACGGTGCTCCAGCAGGAAGTCCCGTGCGGCACGGAACTCGTCCGCCCTGCCCGTTGTCGCCGTCATGTGTCCTCCTCGTTGCCGGACCGCCGCCTACCATCGTGTATTCCGTGATGCAGGTCTCACCACCCCCGAACGGGGGGTGCCCCGCGATGAAGGGACGAGCAGTGGCAGCGGACACGGCCGAATCGGTGGAAGTGCGCGCCGCGCTGGTGCGGCTGCGGCGTGCCACGGGGCTGCCGGTGGCCTTCGGCGGCCTGGTCGACTCCGGCGGGCGGCTGGTGCGCATCAGTGAGCTGAGCGGTACGGCGACGGCCGCGCTCAGCGCGCTCGCGGTCTCGTCCGGCAACGGTCTGGGCGGCAAGGCGGTGGCCCTCGCCCGGCCCTGCGCGGTGAGCGACTATCCGGCCTCGCGGCAGATCAGCCACGAGTACGACAGGGCGGTGGCGACGGAGGGGCTGTGTTCCGTCCTCGCGGTTCCCGTCGTCGTACGGCGCCGGGTGCGCGGTGTGCTGTACGGCGCCCTGCGGACGGCCCAGCCGCTGGGCGACCGCACGCTGGGGGCGGCCGTCGCCGCGGCCCGGGACGTGGAACAGGCGCTGGTCGTCAGGGACGCGGCGCACGAGCTGCTGGGCGTCGTCCGCGAGCCCGGCCCGGCGCCGGGGGCGACGGGTGACGCGGCCTGGGAAGAGGTGCGCGAGGCGCACGGGACGCTGCGGGCACTGGCGCCGCGGATCGCCGACCCGAGGCTGCGGGCCGAACTGCTCTCCGTGTGCGGCAGGCTGGCCGACGCGGCGGCCCCGTCCGAGGGCGTGGCGCACGAGGTCGTCCTCGCTCCGCGCGAGGTGGACGTCCTCGCCTGTGTCGCGGCGGGAGCGACCAACGCGGCCGCCGCCGAGCGGCTCGGGCTCCGTCCGGAGACCGTGAAGGGGTATCTGCGTTCGGCGATGCGCCGGCTCGGCGCGCACACCCGTCTGGAGGCCGTCGTCGCCGCGCGCCGGGCGGGGGTGCTGCCCTAGCGGCCCGCCCGCCGCGGGACCCTTCATTCAATCGTCCGGACCGTGAAATGACGTATGCGTACCATCTGTTATTTCCCTCACCACCCGGACTGTCCGAAATTCAAAGAGACGTTGCCTAATATTGGCCAGGACACGACACACGAGGGGAGCGGTGACCGTGCGAGGGGACTTCAGAGAACCTGCGAGACCGCGCCCCGACCTGGTCATCGGCCGGGAGGAACTCTTCGCCGCGGCACGCGATCAGCTCTCCGACGGTGGCAGTGTGCTCGTCCACGGGCCCGCCGGAATAGGAAAGTCGACCGTTCTGCGGGCGCTGGCCGCCGAATGCGCCGAATCGGCGCGGACCGTCTTGCGTTGCTCGGCCACCGAGTCCGAATCCCATCTCCCCTTCCTCGCGCTGGCGGACCTCCTCGGTCTGGTCGTCGACGAGATAGCCGACCGGCTGCCCGCCCCGCAGCGCACCGCCCTGGAGTCGGCGCTCACCGGCCGCGGTGAGTCCACCCTCCAGCGCGACGGTCTGGCGCTGCGGCTCGCGGTGCTGTCGGCTTTCCGCGCCCTCGCCGCGCGCGGGCCGGTGCTGATCGTCGCCGACGACCTCCAGTGGCTCGACCCGGCCAGCGCCGAACTCCTCGGCTTCGCGGCCCGCCGGCTCGGCGGCACACCGGTCCGCATGCTCACCGCGGTCCGCACGGAGACCGAGCCCCAGGCACAGGACCACGACCGTTTCCTCCGCGCGTCCGTGCCGGAGACCCTGGCCCTGCGGGTCGCCCCGCTGGCCCGCGCCAAGGTGGCCGAACTCCTCGCCCAGCGCGGCTACACCGGTCTGCCGCGCTCCACCGTGCGCGACATCCACCGCACCAGCGGCGGCAATCCGCTCTTCGCGCTGGAGCTGGGCCGTGCCCTCGCCGAGTCGCCGACCCGGCCGAGCCCGGGCGAACCGCTCCCCGTACCGACGTCACTGCGGGCGCTCGTCCTCAGCCGTCTGGACATGCTGTCCGCCGAGGCCCGCCGCACCCTGCTCGTGGTGAGCGCCGGCGCCCGCCCGACCCTGGCCCTGCTGCACGCCGCGGGCCGGGAGAACGCGGAGGCGGAGACGGCCTCGGCCGCCGCCCTCGGGCTTCTCGCCACCGAACGGGAGACACCGGGCATCCGTTTCGCGCACCCCCTGGTCTCGGCCGCCCTGTACGCGGAGGCCGACGCGCAGGAGCGGCGCGCCGCGCACTCCGCCCTGTCCCGCGCCGCCTCCGATCCCATCGAGCGGGCCCGGCACCTCGCGCTGGCCACCACCGGCACGGACCCCGCCGTCGCCGACCGGCTCGGCGAGGCCGCGGCCGCCGCCCGTGACCGCGGCGCTCCTTCCGTCGCCGTCGGACTCGGGCTGCTCGCCGCCCGGCACACCCCGGCCGGCACCCGGCCGGGCGCGGACGAACGGCGCCTCCAGGCGGCCGAGGACGCGTTGACGGCCGGGGAGACGGACCTCGCCCGGGACATCGCTCGCCAGGTGCTGTCACGAGCCACCGCCCCCGCCGAACGGGTCCGGGCCTGGATGGTCGTCGTCGACTCCGCCGGACAGGCCATGGCCGAGATCGACGCCGTCTTCCCGCAGGCGCTCGCCGATGCGGGCGACGACCCCGGCCTCGTCGCCCTCGTCCGCTACCAGCTCGCCTGGCGGGCGCTGCTGATGGACGGCGAGATGACCAAGGCCCGCGAGGAGGCCGCCCGGGCCGCCCGGCTCGCGGCGCGCGCCGGCGACCGGCGCACCGAACTCCTCGCACTCGGTTTCCAGGCGCAGATGGAGACCCTGATGGGACACACGGACGCGCCCTCGACCATCCAGCGGGCCATGCGCGAGCCTCAGGACCCGCGGGTCGCCTGCGACCACAACGGGGCCGGCGCCGCCCGCTTCCGCTGGCTCATCATGGGCGACCGGCTCGCCGAGGCCCGCACCGCCATCACCGCGCTGCTGCGCGAGGTGCAGCGGCGCGGCATGGTCGAGAGCGAACTGCACTTCCTGCGCGGCCTCGCCGAGACCGAACTGCGCTCCGGTCACTGCGGCCGCGCGCTCGATCTGGCCCGGGAGAGCCTGCGGCTGGCCCGGGACACCGGCATCGGCGAGGCGGCCACCGCCATGTTCACCTCGCTCGCCGAGGCGGCCGGCGGTGACGTGGGGCGCGCGCTCTCGCTCGCCCACGAGGCCGTGGACCGCGCCGAGGAGGACGGCGACCTGGTCTACCTCTCCCGCGCCCTCGGCGCCCTCGGGCACGCCCAGCTCGTCGCCGGGGACGCGTCGGCCGCGGTCCACTCCCTGCGCCGGGTCCGGGAGCTGGAGGAGAGCCTCGGTGTCATCGACCCCGCCCGGGGCCGCTGGCACGGGGACCTTGCCGAGGCCCTGGTCAGGATCGGCGAGACCGCCGAGGCGCAGGACGTCATCGACGTGACCCGCAGGCGCGCGCTGCGGCTGGAGCGCGAGAGCGTGCTCGCCGTGCTCGACCGCGCCGAGGCGCTGGTCCGGGCCGCCCGCGGCGAACAGGGACCCGCGGAGCGCCAGTTGGCCTCCGCGCAGGACCGCCTGGGCAAGCTGGGCTACGGCCTGGAGGAGGCCCGGGCCGCGTACGCCCTCGCCGGGCTGCGCACCTTCCCGCACGCTCCCGGGTCCGCTCGACCGGGCGGTGCGACCGGGCCGGGACCCGCCTCCTACGACGAGGCGGCCCGGCTGTTCCGCCGGTGCCGCGCGCTGCCCTGGCTCCGGCAGGTGGAGGCGGCCACCGCGCACCCGCCGGCCGCGCCGCCCCTCGCGCCCGCCGCCCTCGACACCCTCGCGGCCACGGAACGTCAGGTCGCCGCCCTGGTCATGGAGGGCGCCACCAACCGTGAGATCGCCGGGCGCCTGTTCATCAGCGTCAAGACCGTCGAGGCCACGCTCACCCGGGTGTACCGGAAGCTGGGGATCCGGTCGCGGGTCGACATCGTGCGGCTGGCGGCGGAACGCAGGCCCGACTGACCCTCCCCCGGCGCCTGGGGAACCGCCCTGCCGGGCGGGGACGCCCGGACGGAAGCGCCGGGTCGTATCCGACCCGGCCGTCGGAAGCCGCGCTGGCCCGGAGGCAGGCGGTGCGGGCCCGGAGACGGTGCGGGCCCGGAGGCCGCGCTGGCCGAAACAGTGACGCGGGGCACGCCGGAAGCGGCCGGACCGGTGAGACTGCGGGCCGGAACGGTGACGCTCCCGCCGACAGCGGTAGAGCTCCCGGCCAGGGCGGTATGGCTGCTGGGTGACTCCTTCGGGTGAACGTGCGCCGGACGGGCGGGGCCCCCTGGCCGGGACCGGCCGTCCGGTGCCCGCGTCAAACACGGCCCGCGCCCCGCAAGGGTTTTCCCTCCCCCGTCTCCACTAGGGGGTTCCCTCATTGGGGGAGAGCGGTCACACCCCCTAGCGTGTGGGCGTGCCGCTCGCTCGGGCCTACGACACCCCATCCAGAGGCGTCGTGACTCCCCCACACACACCCGCGCGTCCCCCCACCGGCAACTTTCAAGGAGACCGATGTTCGGGCTCATCCGCCTCAAGAACAGCGCAGCCCTCTGTGCGGCGACCGCCGCGGCAGCCGCGACCACGCTGCTCGGCGCCCCGTCCGCCGCCGCCGTTCCCCAGCCCATCGTCGGCGGCACGACGACCACGACGACCGCGTACCCGTTCATGATGCAGATCACCGACGCCAGGCAGAACCAGTTCTGCGGCGGCACCCTCGTCGCCGCCGACAAGGTCGTGACCGCGGCCCACTGCATGTCGGGCGAGACCACCGCCAGCGTCCGTGTGGTGGGCGGGAGGACCTTCCTCAACGGCACGGACGGCACCGTCAGCACGGTCGGCAAGATCTGGATCAACCCCGACTACACCGACGCCACCGACGGCGACGACGTGGCCGTGCTGACTCTGTCCACGCCGATGCCGTACACCCCGGCACCGTACGTGTCGGGCTCCGACACCGGCCTGTACACGGCCGGCACCGAGTCCCGCATCGTCGGCTGGGGCACCACCTCGGAGAACGGCACGTCCTCCAACCAGCTCCGCACCGCGACCGTCCCGATCGTGTCGGACTCCAGTTGCGCGGCCTCGTACGGCTCCAACTACGTGGCCTCCGACATGGTCTGCGCCGGTTTCGACGCCGGCGGCGTCGACACCTGCCAGGGCGACAGCGGCGGCCCGCTGCTCATCAACGGTGTGCTGGCCGGCATCACCTCCTGGGGAGAGGGCTGCGCGGAGGCCGGCTACCCGGGGGTGTACACCCGCCTGGCGACGTTCTCCAGCCTGGTGACCGAGCAGGTCGACTCGTAGGAACCGATGATCTCCTGAGTACCCCTCAGGTAAAAGCCGAGGGGCGTTGCGAGCCTCCACGAGCGGTCCGCAACGCCCCTCATCCAAGGACACGTCCCTCACTACCTGCCGGCGGACGGCTTCCCCGCGACGCCCCCCGTCCGCCGGCATCTCAGGACCGTGCGACCGTGCCGAACCGGATGTCGTACTCCTCTCCGGCGTGCATCGCCGTGAGCATCCGCTCCCCCTCCGCGGTGACCTCGTCCCGCCGCGCCCCGGTGAGCGTGCCGAAGGGTTCGACGACCAGCGCGCCCTCCTCCAGCTTCCACAGGCCGGACACGAAACCGTCGACGAGCAGGGTGCGGTAGGCCTGATTGCCCTGCCACGTACGCCCCTTGAGGTCCGCGGGGACGACCCGGGAGCGGTCGGCGTGGGACAGCAGCAGATTGTCGAACTCGGGCAGGAAGCGGGGCGGGGCCGGGGTGTCCGGGTCGGGCCGGGACGCGTCGGGCAGGTCGAAGAGCTCCCCTCCGTTCTCGTCGCGGAACACCTCCAGAGCGGGCCGGAGCCGCTCGAAGACCTCGCGGAGCCGGGTCAGGCCGGCCCAGGTCTGCATGTCCTTGACCGAGGCGGGGCCGAAGGCAGCGAGATAGCGCAGCACGGTCGCGTCGGGCGCGGGGGCGGGTTCGGCGGGGCGGCCCAGCCAGTGCTCGGCGGTGGTGAGGGCGACCTGGCCGCTGCGGCCCCACAGACCGCGCGGGGTGACCTGGACGAGGGGCAGGGTGCAGCGGGCCGCGACGGAGAGCGCGAACGGGTCGGCTTCCGGCCACTGGGCGAGCAGTGCCTCCCGGAGCTGCTTCATGGTGCGCGGTTCGGTCTCCACCAACTCGCGGCTGATCGCGGCGAGCCGGTCCAGGTCGACGCCGGTGAGCCCCTTGCGGAACTGGCCCAGCTCCCGGTCGCGGGCGGCCTGGACCAGCGGACGCAGGGTGAGTGCGTCGTCGGCGGTGTGCGTGTGGATGGTGGAGCGCATGGTGACGATGCGGACGACGTCGCGTGCCTCCATGGCCGTCGACAGGTGCTCGGGCCGGAAGCCGTCCAGGCGAGCCGCGAGAGCGTAGTACGGCGGCTTCACGTTCTGCGCCTGGAGGCCGAGGAGGTGCTCGACGGCGGCCGTCGCGGCCATCGGGGAGCGGCGCAGCAGGAGCTGACGGTCGAGGGTCGCGCGGTTGAGGGCGCGGGTGCCGAGCACGGGGGCCGTCGCGGTCGTCTTCGTCATACCCGGCACGCTAACCCCCCTCGCGGACACCCTCTGTCCGCAACTCCCGCCCGGCATGCCTCCCGGATCCCCGGCCGGTGAGGGTACGCGGGCCGTTTGCCCCGTATATCCTGCTCGGAGATCGCGCAGACGTACGTTCGACCCTGGAGGCAGCCGCGATGTCCGAGCGACGCGCCCGCTCAGCCTCGGATGACCGGAGGGGCCCGGGGGACACGGACGGCTCCGGGGAGGCGAAGGGCTCCGCGAGCCCCGGGGGCCGGAAGCACCCGGGGGCCGCGCGGAGGTCGCTCTGGCGGCGCGCCCTGACGCCGCCGTCCGCGCCGCCCCCGCGGAACACGCCGCCTCGGGAGGTGCCTCCCGCGCCGGAGCCCACCGAGGTCGTCAGCGTCGTCCAGTCCGCGCTGTACCGCGACGGGGTACGGGTGTCGACGCCCGCGTCGCTGGCCGAGACCTTCCGCGCGCTGCGCGAGCAGCCGGACGGCATGGCGTGGATCGGCCTGGCGCGTCCGACGGCGGCCGAACTCCATTCACTGGCAGCCGAGTTCGATCTGCATCCGCTGGCTGTCGAGGACGCGATGGAGGCGCACCAGCGTCCGAAGCTGGAACGCTACGGGGAGACACTCTTCGTCGTCCTGAGCGCGGCCCGCTATCTGGACGCGGCCGAGGAGGTCGACTTCGGCGAGCTGCACGTGTTCGTGGGACCGGACTTCGTGATCACGGTCCGGCACGGCGCGGCACCGGACCTCTCGGCGGTGCGCCGCCGTATGGAGGGCAGTCCGGAACTGCTGCGGCTCGGCCCGGAGGCCGTCCTCTACGCGATCCTCGACTCGGTCGTCGACGGTTACGTCCCGGTGGTCGCCGGCGTCCAGAACGACATCGACGAGATCGAGACCGAGGTCTTTCGCGGCGACCCCGCGGTGTCCCGCCGCATCTACGAACTCTCCCGCGAGATGGTCGAGTTCCAGCGTGCCACCCGCCCGCTGGTCGGCATGCTGCACAGCCTGATGGCCGGCTTCGCCAAGTACCGCACGGACGAGGAGCTCCAGCGCTACCTCCGCGACGTCGCCGACCACGTCACGCACACCAGCGAGCGGGTGGACGGTTTCCGCCAGGCCCTCACCGACATCCTCACGGTCAACGCGACGCTCGTCACCCAGCAACAGAACGCCGAGATGCGGGCGTTGGCGGAAGCGGGCTTCGAACAGAACGAGGAGATCAAGAAGATCTCGAGCTGGGCGGCGATTCTCTTCGCCCCGACCCTGGTCGGGACGATCTACGGTATGAATTTCCGTCATATGCCGGAGCTGCACTGGGTGTTGGGCTACCCCTTCGCGATCGTCCTTATGGCGGTGGTGTGCACGAGCCTGTACGTCGTCTTCAAACGGCGCGACTGGCTCTGATCGACGTCGAGCGGGACGGTTCCGCATCGGCCGGTTTGCCGAACTGTGCGCTGTGGAAGGCCTGTTGAGGCTCGTCGATCATCATCGCCCACCCGCACGCGGAAGTGCTGCTCAAGCGCACGGTGGGGTCAAAGCGCCCGGAGGGGGACAACCGTCGGCGGAACCGGCACCAAATCTTGAACACAAATTCCACACATCCCCCTCTTCATACCGGCCCTGATGGTCTAGATTGACCGTGCTTCAGCTGTTCGGACATGAGGCGACCAATAATGATCTATAGGTCCGGCGCGAGGAATGCCAGCATTGGCCTCCTCGACGCCAGACGTGGGGGTGGTCGGTCCTTGCAGCCCTGAAGGGTTCGGGTGCGGGGAGCACCCGGGTTCTCGACGGGTTTCCGGACACACAGCGCGGCGCGGGAGGCGGGGGCCTCCCGGGGGAGGAACAGCGCGGCGCGGCGCGGGGGGCGGGGGTGCCTCCCGGGGCGAGAAACAGTGTTAGGCGAACACGTCGAACCACTGGAACCTGGGGGGTTCTGTGCGGCAAGGGGGACTAGTACGTCCGTTTCCGTCTGCGCGCGAGCGTCTGACGGACGGGCCGATGCATCAGCCTGCGACCGACTGGGAGCAGCGGTACCGCCGTACCGTGATCACCAGTGACATGGTCGCCACGGCCTTCGTGGTGGCGTCCATCGGCAACTTCTTCGGTGCCCGGGACGCGGCCAACTGGCATGAGAAGTGGGGCATACTCGCGTTCGGCACCGAGCTGCTGGTACTGGGGGCACTGGCGGTGAGCCGTTCCTGGGCTCCGGCCGTCTTAGGCCAGGGCGCGGAGGAATTCCGCCGGCTGGGACGCTCGCTGTTCGCGGCGACCGTGGTCCTGGCGCTCGGCGGGATCGCCCTCACCTCGCGCAACATCAAACTCTGGATCTTCGTCGCGATCCCCGCGATCGCGATCGTGACCATGACCGTGCGCTATCTGCTGCGTCTGTGGCTGCACAAGCAGCGGAAGGAAGGCCGGTGTCTGCGACCGGTGCTGGCAGCCGGCAGCCCGGCCACCGTGCGCGATCTGGTCACCCGCACCCGCAAGTTCCCGCACCTCGGCTGGCGGGTGGAGGCGGTCTGCACGACGGACGGCCACGGCTTCGACGGTGACCACCTCGACGGGGTGCCGGTCGTCGGCCGGCTGGCGGACGTCGCGAACCATGTGCACCGCGACGGCTACCGCGTCGTCGCGGTCACCCCGGACCCGCACTGGTCGCCGGACCGGCTGCAACGGCTGGCCTGGAACCTGGAGGGCAGCGACGCGGAGATGGTCGTGGCCCCCGTGCTGATGGAGGTGGCCGGTCCGCGGCTGCACGTCGACGCGGTGCTCGGGATCCCACTGCTGCGGGTCAGCATGCCGACCTTCACCGGCGGCCGCCGAGCGGTCAAGGTGGTCGTCGACCGGCTGGGCGCGGCCGTCCTGCTGCTGCTGTTCGCGCCGCTGATGGTGCTCGTCGGCCTGCTCGTGCTGCTGGACAGCCGGGGCGGGGCGTTCTACCGCCAGCGCCGGGTCGGCAAGAACGGCCGCGAGTTCACGATTCTCAAGTTCCGCACCATGGTCTCCGGGGCCCACAAGGCACGTGCGGAACTGGCCGGCCTCGACGAGGGCGCCGGCCTGCTGTTCAAGGTCCGCCGGGATCCGCGGGTGACCCGTGTCGGAGCGGTGCTGCGCCGGTACTCGATCGACGAACTCCCGCAGCTCTTCAACGTGTTGACCGGATCGATGTCACTCGTCGGTCCGCGGCCTCCGTTACCGGAGGAGTCCGCCGCGTACGGCCCGGACATCCGGCGGCGGCTGCTGGTCAAGCCCGGGCTCACCGGCCTGTGGCAGATCAGCGGGCGCAGCGACCTGTCGTGGGAGGAGGCGGTGCGGCTGGACCTGCGGTACGTGGAGGACTGGTCGCTCGCCCTCGACACAGTGATCTTGTGGAAGACGCTGCGTGCGGTGCTCTACGGGCAGGGGGCCTATTGATGCGCGGAGGGTGTCGTCCGGCGGGCACGTGTACGGCAGGCCGCAAGGGTCTGCCCTGGGGGAGGAACGGGTCATGAAGGTCAGCGTTTTCGGGCTCGGTTACGTGGGCTGTGTGTCGGCCGCGTGCCTGGCCGGACAGGGCCACGAGGTCATCGGGGTGGACGTCAACCAGGTGAAGGTCGACCTGGTCAATGACGGCAAGGCCCCGGTGGTCGAGGAGGGGATCGGCGAGCTCGTCGCCGGCGTCGTGGGGAGCGGGGCCTTACGCGCCACCACCGACGTCCGTGAGGCGATCGCGAACAGCGAGGTGTCGCTGATCTGCGTGGGCACGCCCTCGGAGCCCAACGGCAGCCTGTGCACCACGTACTTGGAGCGGGTCACCGAGGAGATCGGTGCCGCGCTGGCCGAGCGGGGCGGCCGGCACACCGTCGTGTTCCGCAGCACCATGCTCCCGGGCACCTGCCTGGACCTGCTGCTGCCGATCCTGGAGAAGTACGTCGGCGGAACGGCCGGCGTGGACGTCGGGGTCGCGGTCAACCCGGAGTTCCTGCGCGAGGGCACGAGCGTGCGGGACTTCTTCGACCCGCCGAAGACCGTCATCGGCGAACTCGACGCGGCGAGCGGCGACGTGGTGGCGGCTCTGTACGAGGGGCTGCCCGGCGAGGTGTTCCGGGTGCCGATCCCGGTGGCGGAGGCGATCAAGTACGCGGACAACGCGTTCCACGGCCTCAAGATCGGTTTCGCGAACGAGCTGGGCGCGGTGTGCCAGGCCCTCGGGGTGGACTCGCACCAGGTGATCGACGTGTTCCTGGCCGACCGCAAGCTGAACATCAGCCCCGCCTACCTGCGGCCCGGCTTCGCCTTCGGCGGCTCGTGCCTGCCCAAGGACCTGCGGAGCCTGGTCCACGCGGCACAGCGGGCCGACGTGTCGGTGCCCATCCTGTCCCACGTGCTGCCCTCCAACGCCGACCATCTGCAGCGCGCTGTGGAGATGGTCGAACGCACCGGCAAGCGCAAGGTGGGCCTGTTCGGGCTGTCCTTCAAGCCCGGCACCGACGACCTCCGCGAGAGCCCGCTCGTCGAACTGGCGGAGAGGCTCTTCGGCAAGGGGTACGACCTGCGGATCCACGACGCCAACGTGAGCCTTTCCCGGCTGCTCGGCGCGAACCGCGAGTACATCGAGACCCGGCTGCCGCACCTCGCGCAGCTTCTCGCGGACTCCGTCGACGAGGTGCTCGAACACGCCGAGGTGTGCCTGGTCGGGACGAAGGACCCGGCCGTGCTGTCGGCGCTGCCCCACGGTGACGGTCCGCTGATCGTCGACCTCATCCATCTCCCCGACGCCGACGCGCGCCGGGCCGAACCGGGATACATGGGCCTTGCTTGGTGAATCGACCAGCGGCGACCGGCCAAGCCGGCGCGCGCTGATCCTGGTGGAGAACCTGTCGGTGCCGTTCGACCGACGGGTGTGGCAGGAATGCACGACCCTGCGCGACGCGGGCTGGACGGTGCACGTCATCTGTCCCCAGGGCAGTAAACGGGACACGGAGCCGGAGGCGGTGATCGACGGGGTGCGGATCCACCGCTACCCGTTGCGCGCCGCCACCGGCGGACCGGCCGGCTATCTGCGGGAGTACGGATCGGCGTTGTGGCACACCATGCGGCTGGCCCGGAAGATCGGTCCGGTCGACGTGGTGCACGCCTGCAATCCGCCCGACCTCCTGTTCCTGCCGGCGCGGTGGCTGAAGCGGCGCGGGGCTAAGTTCGTCTTCGACCAGCACGACCTGGTGCCCGAGCTGTACCTCTCGCGGTTCGGCCGCGGCGAGGACCTGCTCTACCGCGGGGTGTGCGCGCTGGAACGGATGACCTACCGGGCCGCGGACGTCGTGCTCGCCACGAACGAGAGCTACAAGGACACCGCGGTACGCCGTGGCGGCCGGCGGCCGGAGGACGTCTTCGTGGTGCGCAGCGCACCCGACATCGACCGGTTCCACCCCGTGCCGCCCGAGCCGGAGCTGAAGCGCGGCAAGCCCCATCTGCTGTGCTACCTCGGTGTGATGGGCCCGCAGGACGGCGTCGACTACGCCTTGCGGGCCCTCGCGAAGCTGCGCGACGAGGTCGGCCGGACCGACTGGCACGCGGTGTTCGTCGGCGGCGGGGACACCTTCGACGCGATGGTGGAGCTGTCCCGGAAGCTCGGGCTCGCGGATCAGGTGCAGTTCACCGGGCGGATCCCGGACGCGGACCTGGTGCGCTACCTGTCCACCGCGGACGTCTGCCTCTCCCCCGACCCGCACAACCCGCTCAACGACGTGTCGACCATGAACAAGGTCCTCGAGTACATGGTGATGGGCCGGCCGCTCGTCTCCTTCGAGCTCAGGGAAGCCCGCGTCTCCGCCGGTGACGCCGCCGTCTACGCGCCCGCCAACGACGAGGGCGAGTTCGCGCGGCTCATCGCGCTGCTGCTGGACGATCCCGAGAAGCGGGCTCTGATGGGCAAGATCGGCCAGGAACGGATCAGCGGCCCGCTCTCGTGGCGGAACTCGCAGGCGTCCCTGCTCGCCGCCTACGCCGCGGCCTGCGGCGACGACGCTCCGGCGGGCGGCCCGGAACGTGCACAGGGCGGAGGCCGCACCGTTGAACGATGACACGATACGCCTGGTCACGATCGGCCGGATCATCCGTCGGCGCTGGCGGCTCCTCGCCGCGCTCGCCCTGGTGGGCGCGCTGATCGGATACGGCACCTCGCTGCTCTTCCCGCCGCGCTACACGGCGTCGGCGTCGGTCCTGCTGCCCGGCGCCTGGGAGGAACGCGAACTGCTGACCCAGCAGGAGATCGCGACCAGTTCGGTGGTGGTCGACGCGGCGGCGGACGCGCTCCACTGGACCGGCGTCGGCAAGAGCGAGCTGCGGGACCAGGTCGGCGCGAAGACCGCCGACGGGAACATCATCAAGATCTCGGGCACGGCCGACACCCCGGAACGCGCGCAGCGGCTCGCCGACCAGGTGGCCCGGCAGTTCGTCACGTTCGCCGCGCGGGTCGCGGACAACAACACCGACCCCGACACCGCGGCGCAGCGCGAGGCACTGCAGCAGACGGTGACACAGACCAGCAAGCGCATCACCGAGCTGGCCGACGCCGCCGATCCCGGGCAGACCGTGGAGGGCGTGCAGGCCCGCACCGAGCTGGAGAAGCTGCGCACCACGCTGCAGGAGGCCATCAGCAAGCTGGACGAGGCCGACCCCTCCGCCCGCAAGGCCAACATGGTCGTCATGGGCTCGGCCCCCCGCCCCACCGGCGAGGCACCGCCGACGCGGCTCCAGCTCGTCGTCGCCGGGGCGCTGCTGTTCTTCCTGCTCGGAGTCGTCGGCCATCTCACCGCGGCCCGCATGAGCCGTCGGCTGCGCACTCAGCCGGAGATCGCCGCGGCGCTGAACGCGGAACTGCTGGGCACCGTCGACGTTCCCGCCGAGCGGCCCGGGCACCGGCCGGAGAGCGGTGGCTCGCGCTCCGGGATCCGCCGGCTGCTGGGCGTCGACGTCCGCTGGGACATCCCGGCCCCGCAGGCCTCGGGTGACGAGGTCAGCAGACAGATCCGCTACCAGCGGGTGTGCGCCCGTCTGCGGGACCGGCTGCCCGCCCCCCGGCGGCTGCTGGTCCTCGTCCCGGACGGTGACGAGACCGCCCGCCTGGCCGCCGGCCGGCTCGTCGCCGAGTCCGAGGGCGATCCGGCACTGCGGATGGTGGGGGTCTCGGTGTCCCAGCCCCTGGTCCCGGACCGCGGCAGCGAGTCCGGTGCCCTGGTCGTGCTCAGCCCGGGGAACTGGACCGCGGCCGAGCTCGCCGGCATCGCCGAGGCATGCGCGGACGCCCGGCACGAGGTCGTCGGCGTCGTCCTCGCCGGCATGGTCCGCGCCCTTCCGGCGCGGTCCGCCGGCCGTCCCCGGAACGCGGCCACGCCGTTGCTCGCGGTCGGCCACGACGTGAAGGGAAGTTCAGGGTGACGACGAGTACGACAACGGAGTCGTCGGCCGCCGCTCCGCTGCTGGACCTGCAGGCACTGGTGGTGGCGGTGCGCAGACGGCGCCGCTTCTGGTGTGCCGCGGGTCTGCTGGGGCTGCTCGTGGGCGCGGCGGTGGCGGTCCTGCTGCCGGCGCCGCCGACCGCGGTGACCAAGGTGCTGGTCGCGCACCAGGAGGACCAGCCGAACGACCCCGGGACGCTGATCCGCACCGACGTCGCGCTGCTCCAGACCACACGGATCGCCGACCAGGCCCTGAAGTCCCTCCACTCTTCGGAGAAGCCGGAGGACTTCATGCGGGACTACTCGGGGATCGGGCTGACCAACAACCTGCTGCAGATCACGGTGACGGGTGACAGCGACGCGCAGGCGGAGGCCCGTGCCAAGGCGCTGGCCGACGCGTTCGTCACGGACCATGTGAAGCGGATCCGGGCGGCCGCGAACGCCGAGGCCAAGGCCCTGCTCGACCAGCGTGACCGCCTGCAGGGCGAACTCACCAAGGTCAACAAGGCGATCGGGGACGCGTCGGCGCAGAGCGGGCCGACGGCGTCGGCGGACCTGGAGTCCCTCTTCGCCCGGCGGGCCGAACTCACCTCGCGCATCACCGACTTCGGCCAGCGCGCCGCGGAGGCGCGCATCGGCACGCCGCAGCTCATCGCCGGCACACAGATCGTGGACGCCCCGAGCGCGGTGCGCGGCTCCCTGCCCAAGGCCGCCGCCACCAACGGCGCGATCGGACTCGTCCTCGGACTCGTCCTCGGTCTCGCGGTGGCCGCGGTCGGTTCGGTCGTGGCGGACCGCCCCGTGCTGCGCCGGGAGATCGCGTCGGGCCTCGGCGCCTCGGTCATCGCCGAACTGCCCCGCCGGAAGGGCAGGCTGGGGCGGCGCCGACGGGTCCGGGTGGCACGCGAACGGCTCACCACGTCGCTGGCGCGCACCGCGCGCGGCTCCGCGGAACCGGTGTCGCTGCTCGAACTGGGCTGTGCGCGCGGTACCACCGCGATCGCCCTGGACCTCGCCAGGGCGCTGGCGGCGGACGGGCCGGTGGTCGTCGTCGACGGTCTGCCGGGCCCCCAGCTCGCCAAGCGCCGCCCGAAGCAGGGTGACCCGACGGTGGTCAGCGGCGAACATGCCGCGGCCCTGCCGCACCAGGACCGCCGGGTCGGGGTCGGATCGGTGGCGCCCGGCACGGCGTGGACCGACCTCCAGTACCTCGGCACGCGGACCGTGCTCGTCGTACGGGCCGGGCACGGCAGTTCCGCCTGGCTGCACACCGTGGCACGGCAGCTCGCGGACCAGCGGATCGCGGTGATCGGTGTCGTGCTGATCGACCCCGATCCGCGTGACCGGACCGACGGCACGCTGTGGGACGGGCTGAGCACCGCGCTGCGCGGCCAGGACGAGCGGGCGGCCCGGCAGAGCGGGCCGGCCCGGCGGGCGGAGCGGCAGCCGATCTGGGCGGCCCGCGTCCCGGACAGCGACCAGGAGGCACGGTAGGACATGTGTGGCATCGCGGGGACTTACCGATGGCCCGACGGGAAGGCGGTGGCCGACCGGCTCACCGAGACACTCGCCCACCGCGGACCGGACGGGGCGGGCCACTACAGCCACTCCGCCGGTGACGGCGAGGTGCACCTCGGGCACCGCCGGCTGGCCATCATCGACCTGTCCGAGACCGGCGCCCAGCCGATGGTCTCGGGCGGCCTCGTCCTGACGTACAACGGCGAGCTGTACAACGCGCCCGAGCTGCGTGCCGAGCTGGAGGCCTCGGGGGTGCGTTTCCGCGGCACCTCCGACACCGAGGTGCTGCTGGAGGCCTGGCGGCGCTGGGGCACGGACTGCCTGCCCCGGCTGCGCGGCATGTTCGCGTTCGGCGTCTTCGACGAGCGGACCGGTGAACTGACGCTCGCCCGCGACCAGCTCGGCATCAAGCCGCTGTTCCTGCTCCGGCGCGGCGGGGGTCTCGTGTTCGCCTCCGAGCTCAAGGCGCTGGCCGCCGTGACCGGCGGGTCGCTGGAGGTGGACCACGCGGCGCTGGTGGCGTCGCTGCTGTACTACTGGGTGCCGGACTCGCGGTGCGCGTTCCGCGAGGCGGAGAAGCTGCCGCCGGGGAGCTGGATCCGGTTCCGGCCCGACGGCGGGGTGCAGCGCGGCCGGTACTGGAACCTGCGGGAGGTCGCGGCCGAGGGCCGGGACCGTGCCCTCGGCGGCGACCTGCCGGACATCGCCGCCGTCGTCGAGGAGTCGACCCGGCGCCATCTGCTCTCCGACGTGCCCGTGGCGACCTTCCTCTCCGGGGGGCTCGACTCCAGCTATCTGACCGCGCTGGCGGCCCGCGACCGGCCCGGGATCTCCGCCTACACGATCGGGTTCCGGGCCGAGGACGCCAAGTTCGAGGCGATGCCGGACGACCTGCGCTATGCCCGGCAGGTGGCCGAGCAGTTCGGCGTCGACCTGCACGAGATCGAGATCGCCCCGAACGTGCTCGACCTGCTGCCGCAGATGACACATCATCTGGACGAGCCGATCGGCGACCCCGCCGCGATCAACACCTTCCTGATCTGCACGGCCGCCCGGGAGGCCGGGGTCAAGGTGATGCTCTCGGGGATGGGCGCCGACGAGCTGTTCGCCGGCTACCGCAAGCACCTGGCCAACCTGATCGCGCTGCGCTACCAGCGCGTCCCGCGGCCCCTGCGGCGCGGCGTGTCCGCGGCCGTGGACCGGCTGCCGGTCGCCTCGGCCCGCCGCGGATACCGCTCGGTGCGCTTCGCGAAGCGGTTCCTGTCCTTCGCCGATCTGCCGGAGGAGACCGCGTTCCGGCGCAGCTACACCATGTACGACCGGGACGAGCTGCTCGCCCTGATCGATCCGGACCTGGCGGGGACGGTCGAGGACGTGCTGACCGAGCACGCGGACGTCTACGAGGACAACGACCTCGACGACTTCGTCAACCGTATGTGCCTGGGCGACGCCCGGATGTTCCTGCCGGGTCTGAACCTCGCCTACACGGACCGGTCGAGCATGGCCGCGTCGACCGAGGTGCGGGTGCCGTACGTCGACGTCGAGGTGGTCAAGGCGGCGTTCGCGGTGCCCGGTGACCGCAAGATCGTCAAACGGCAGGGCAAGGCCGTCCTCAAGGAGGCGGCCGCCTCGGTCCTGCCGCGGGAGATCGTGTACCGGCCCAAGGGCCTGTTCAGCGCCCCGCTGCGGGCCTGGATGAGCCGGGATCTGGCGCCGCTGGTGCGCGAGGTGGTGAACGACGGCGAGCTCGTCCGGTCCGGGCTCCTGCGCCGCGACGCGCTGGCGCGCATGGTCGCCGAGGACGCCGCCGGGCAGCGGGACTTCTCCAAGCATCTGTGGCACGTGCTGACCCTCGAGTACTGGTATCGCGGCGCGACCTCCGGGGCCGGCCAGCACTCTCCCGTGAACGCGTAGAGACAGTAGAGACAAGAGGACTTCGGTGAAACAGGTCGTACAGAACTACAAGAGCGGTGAGCTGGCGCTGCTCGACGTGCCGGTGCCGGGATGCAAGCCGGACGGTGTGCTCGTACGGAGCGCCTACTCGCTGATCTCCACCGGCACGGAGCTCATGAAGGTCTCCGAGGCCGGCATGTCGATGCTGGGCAAGGCCCGCTCCCGGCCGGACCAGGTCGCCAAGGTCATGCAGAGCGTCGCCACCAACGGGGTGCCCGCCACGTACCGCAAGGTGATGGGCAAGCTGGACTCGTACACACCGCTGGGCTACTCGCTGTGCGGGGTGGTCGAGCAGGTCGGCGCCGGGATCGACGACGTGAAGGTCGGCGACCTGGTGGCCTGCGCCGGCAACGAGCACGCGCTGCACGCCGAGTTGAACTGGGTGCCGAAGAACCTCTACGCCCCGGTGCCGGACGGTCTCGCGCCGCGGCACGCGGCCTTCGGCACCGTCGGGTCGATCGCGATGCAGGGTGTCCGCCAGGGCGAGTCGCGGCTCGGCGAGGTGGCGCTGGTCATCGGTCTCGGGCTGATCGGGCAGTTGGTCGTGCAGCTCCTCACCGCCTCGGGCGTCCGTGTCGTCGGCGTCGACCCGGACCCGGCGCGCTGCGAGCTCGCCGAGCGCCTGGGCGCCGCGGCCTGCGGCGATCCCTCCTCCGCGGCCGTGGAGAACTCCGTCGCCGAACTCACCGGCGGCCACGGCGTGGACCAGGTGTACCTGGCGGCCGGCGGCGGCAGCAACCAGCCCGTCGAGCTGGCCGCCCGGCTCTGCCGCGACCGCGGGCGGGTCGTCGACATCGGCAAGTGCCGCCTCGACCTGCCGTGGAACGCGTACTACGAGAAGGAGCTCGACGTCCGGTTCTCCCGCAGCTACGGACCCGGTCGCTACGACCCGGAGTACGAGCTGGAGGGGCGGGACTACCCGATCGGCTATGTGCGCTGGACCGAGCGCCGCAACCTGGCGTGCTTCCTCGACCTCGCCGCCCGCGGCAGCGTCGACGTGGAGCCCCTGATCTCCCACATCGCCGACTTCGACGACGCCGTCGAGACGTACCGGAGCCTGAAGGAAGGCGAACTGAAGGCCGTGGCCGTGCTGTTCCGGTACCCGGAGCAGGCCGCGGAGACGGACACGCCGGAAACCCCGGTCAAGGCACCGGTGCTGACCGTGCCCGCGGTGAAGCGGAGCGGCGGCGAGGGATCCGCGCCGGTCCGGGCCGCGAAGACGCCGGTACGCCTCGCGTTCGTCGGCGCGGGCAACTACGCCACGTCGATGCTGCTGCCGCATCTGACGCGGCGCGACGGCGTCGAGCTGTCGACGGTCGTCACCACGACGGCGCTGTCCGCGGCCAACGCGCAGCGGAAGTTCGGCTTCGCCGAGGCGACCACCGATCTCGACGCCGTGCTCGGCGACAAGTCCATCGACGCGGTGTTCGTGGTCACCCGGCACAGCTCGCACGCCGAACTCACCCGGCAGGCCCTGCTCGCCGGAAAGACCGTGTTCGTGGAGAAGCCGCTGGCCCTCACCGAGGAGGAGCTGGCCGGGGTGCTCGCGGCGGTGGAGGAGTCCGGCAACGACCGGCTCCAGGTGGGCTTCAACCGCCGGTTCTCGCCGCTCCTCCAGGAGGCCAGGAACCAGTTCGGCGCCCGGACCGGTCCGGCGAGCCTGCGCTATCTGGTCAACGCGGGCCGGCTCACGCAGGGAAGCTGGTACCTCCAGCAGGGCACCGAGGGCTCGCGGTTCGCCGGCGAGGGCGGACACTTCATCGACACGGCGAGCTGGCTGCTCGACGCCGATCCGGTCTCCGTGTACGCGGTCGCCTCGTCCGGCAACGAGGACCTCCAGATCGTCCTGCGCTACCCGGACGAGTCCACCGCCACCATCAGTTACGTCACCACGGGTGCGCCCGGCTTCCCCAAGGAGACGCTGGACCTCGTCGCGGACGGCAAGGTGCTGCGGCTCGACGACTTCGTCCGTGCCTCTGTCTACGGCCGCAAGCGGTGGGTCAGTTCGCGGCTGCCGAAGGCCCGGGACAAGGGCCAGTCGGCCGAACTGGCCGCGTTCGTCAAGGCCGTTCGGACCGGCGGTCCGATGCCGGTGCCGCTGGAGTCGCTGGTCGCCACCACCGCGGCCACCCTCGCCGTGCAGACCGGCCTGGCCGGCGGCGCGCCGGTGACGTTGGCGGCGACTCGATGACCATGAGCGCGGGCTGGTACCTGCGCCGTCTGTCCCGGATGGGCCCGCGGGAGGTCGGCGGCCGGGCGGGCGACGCGGTGCGCAGGCGGCGGTGGCGTGCGGCGCCGCCGGACTGCCCGGGCGTGACCGGCGCCCGGTTCACCGCGTCGCTGCCCGCGGGGACTCTCGCCGCGGTGCCGCCGGACGCCGCGAAGCGTCTGGTCGCCGAGGCGGACCGGCTGATGGACGGGCACGCCGAGTTCTTCGGGGTGGAACGCGACGACCTGACCGACCCCGACTGGTCGTACGACCCGAAGACCGGACGCCGGGCTCCGCAGGTGTACGCCTTCGACGTGCCGTACCGCGACGAGGACGCGGTCGGGGACATCAAGCAGATCTGGGAGCCGTCCCGGCACCAGTACCTCACCGTGCTGGCCGCCGCCTACGCGGTCACCGGGGACGAGCGGTACGCCGAGCGGGTGGCCGGGCATCTGCGGTCGTGGTGGGAGGCCAACCCGCCGCTGCGCGGGGTGCACTGGACCAGCGGCATCGAGCTGGGCATCCGGCTGCTGTCCTGGGTGTGGGTCCGCCGGCTGCTCGACGGCTGGCAGGGCGCGGCCGCCCTCTTCGAGGACAACCCGGTGGCGCTGAACCAGATCTGGCACCACCAGCGCTGGCTGGCCGCCTTCCCCAGCCGCGGGTCCTCGGCGAACAACCACGTCATCGCCGAGACCGCCGGGCAGTTCGCCGCGGCCTGCGCGTTCGGCTGGTTCCCCTCCTCGGCTCGCTGGCGCTCCGACGCCCTGCGGTCGCTGGAACGGGAGCTGCGCGGCAACACGTTCCTCTCCGGCCTCAACCGCGAGCTGGCCACCGAGTACCACGGCCTGGTGCTCGAACTCGGCCTGGCCGCGGTGGCCGAGGCGGACGCGGCGGGCGTTCAGGTCCCCGCCACGGTCCGGCTCGTGCTGCTGCGCATGACGGACGCGCTCGCGGCCGTCGTGGACAACCGGCTGCGGCCGCCGCGTCAGGGCGACGCGGACGACGGGCACGGTCTGATCGTGGACGGCGCGGGCACCGACCGCTGGGCCTCGCTGCTCGCCACGGGGGAGGCCGTGTTCGGCCGGCTCGACTGGTGGCCGGCGGTGACCGGCACCGACGTGCGCACCCCGCTGCTGGCCGCGTTCATCCAGCCGTACGCGAGGAAGGACACCGCACCGGCCGTGTCCCGCCCCGCGGAACGGCCCGCCCATTTCGCCGACGCGGGCATGACCATCCTGCGCGGGCCGGAGGAGATCTGGGTCCGCTGCGACGGGGGCCCGCACGGATTCCTGTCCATCGCCGCGCACGCCCACGCCGACGCGCTGTCCGTTGAGGTCCGGCACGACGGGGTCGACGTGCTCGCCGACCCCGGCACGTTCTGCTACCACGGGCAGCCCGAGTGGCGGCGGTACTTCCGCTCCACCCTCGGCCACAACACCCTGGAACTCGACGGCGGTGACCAGTCCGTCTCCGGCGGCCCGTTCCTGTGGACCCGGCACGCCCGCAGCCGCGTCCTGGTCGCGGACACCTCCGGTGCCCCGGCCGGGGGGACGTCCCGCTGGTGCGCCGAGCACGACGGCTACCAGGACTCGGTGCACCGCCGCCTGGTGGAACTGGCGGCCGGGAGCCGGGAGCTGACCGTGTTCGACGAGGTGCGCGGCCCGCACCGGGACGTACGCCTGGCCTTCCACCTCGGTCCCGCGGTCACCGCGGAGCTGGAGGGGAACCGGGCGCGGCTGACCTGGGCCGGCGACGGCGAGGAGCGCTCCGCGGAGCTCGACCTGCCCGCGCGGCTGAACTGGCAGGCGCACCGCGGCGAGAGCGAACCGCCGCTGGGCTGGTACTCCGCCGGCTTCGGGCGCAAGGAACCCGCCACGACGCTGGTCGGCACCGGCGTCGCCGACGGCACGCAGGGGTTCACCACCGTACTCAGGTTCCACGGCTAGGGAGGAAGGACGCTTGGGGATCAACTGGCGGCACTGGGCGCTGCCGGCTGCGCTGTTGGCGCTGGCCCTGCCGGCGGCGACCGGTTGCGACAGCTCGCAGGACGCGCGTCTGAAGCCGACGGCCGGGCCCTCCACGTCCGTGGCCCGGATGTGCGCCAAGCCCGCGTCCGGGCCGGCGAAGGCGCCGGCGGGCGCGGTGACGGTCGACCCCTCGAAGGCCGGTGACCTGGCCGAGAAGACCAAGAAGAGCCCCCCGGGCACCACGTTCTGGCTCAAGCCGGGCAAGCACCGGCTCGATGCGGACCGCTACGCCCAGGTCGTCCCGAAGAAGGGGGACGTCTACCTCGGCGCGCCGGGCGCGGTGCTCGACGGCCGCAAGGTCAATCAGTACGCGTTCGCCGGCACGGCCCCCGACGTCACCATCCGCTATCTGACCGTGCAGGGTTTCGTCGCCCCGCGCGACGAGGGCGTGGTCAACCACGACTCCGCCGACGGCTGGGTGATCGAGCACGCGACGATCCAGCGCAACTCGGGTGCGGGGCTGATGGCCGGGGCCCGTCAGCAGGTCCGCGCCAACTGCCTGCGCGACAACGGTCAGTACGGCGTGAACGCGTACAAGGGCAATGGCCGTATCAGCGGCCTGGTGCTGGAGGGCAACGAGATCGTCGGCAACAACACGGACGACTGGGAGCGGAAGCGGCCGGGCTGCGGCTGCACCGGCGGGGTCAAGTTCTGGGCCGTCGACGGCGCCGACGTACGCGGCAACTGGGTGCACGACAACCGCGGAACCGGGCTGTGGGCGGACACGAACAACAACGACTTCCTCATCGAGGACAACGTGCTGGAGGCCAACGACGGTGCCGCGCTGATCTACGAGACCAGCTACAACGCGGTCGTCCGCAACAACAGGATCCGGCGGAACAACTGGGTCGAGGGCCGCAAGTACGCGGACCGCGGGGACAACTTCCCGTTCGCGACCATCTACATATCCGAGTCGGGCGGCGAGCCGCGGGTCCACGCCCGCACGGACAGGATCGAGATCTACCGGAACGTGCTGGAGAACAACTGGTCCGGGATCACCCTGTGGGAGAACGCCGACCGGTTCTGCAACAGCCCGGCCAACACCTCGTCCGGGGACTGCACCCTGCTGGTGAAGGACATGCGGCGCTGCGCCCGGCCGGGGATCGCGGCCGAACCGCTCTACGCCGACTGCCGCTGGAAGACCCAGCGGGTGGACATCCACAACAACCGCTTCACGCTCGACAAGTCCGTCGTCGACTGCACGGTGAAGTGCGACCGCATGGCGGTGCTGGCCAACTACGGCACCTACCCGGACTGGTCGCCGTACCAGGGCGAGCGGGTGGCGGAGGCGATCACCGGCAAGCAGCACAACCGCTGGCACGACAACACCTACGTCGGACCGTGGAGGTTCGTCGCCCACGACCCGAGCCGGGTGCTCGACTCCGGCCAGTGGCAGGGGACGCCGTATCTGCAGGACACGGGCAGCACCTTCCGCGCCCAGGACGGTGGCTGAGATGAGCACGGACCGTACACCGAAGATCATCGGGACCGTCTGGGGGCTGCTGATCCTCAACACCCTCGGGTCCGCGGGGGCGAAGACCATCGTCCCGCTCCCCCGCTCCCTCATCCAGATGGTCACCATGGGAGCGCTGGTCACCGCGTTCGCGCTGGCCCTCGCGGTCAATCTCCGGCTGCGCATCCGGACCAGCGCCTACCTGTTCCTGCTCACCCTGCTCCTGGTGATGAGCGTGATCTCCAGCATGCATCTGGAGTCCGGGTTCGGCGCCCTGTTCCGCTGCTTCCGGCTGGCCCTCTTCGTCGGCACCCTGTGGCTGGTCAGCCGCTGGTGGGACGGCGGCGAGACGTTCGTACGGCACCACATCCGGATATACCTGGCGGTGCTCGCGACGGTGGCCGCCGGTCTGGTCGCCTCGCCGGGCGCCGCCCTGCCCGACCTCTACGGCGGGCGCCTGGTCGGCGCGCTCTGGCCGCTCACCCCGCCACAGATCGGACAGTACGCCGCGGTCATCATCGGACTGACGGTGCTGCTCCTGCTGGGCCGCCGGACCGACCGGACCAGCGCGGCCGTGGTCATCGTGCCCTCCCTCGTCCTGCTCGCCCTGACCCATACCCGCACGGCCACGCTCGGCCTGCTCGTCGGGCTGGCGCTGGCGATCGGCTCGCTCATCCTCACCAGCGGCGCCGCCCGCCGGTTCTTCACCTGGGCGGTGACGATCGGCACGGTGGCCGCGGTCGGGTTCGCGTCCGCGCTGCAGACGTGGTTCCTGCGCGGACAGAGCCAGGAGAACTTCTCCAGCCTCACCGGCCGGGCCAAGGTCTGGCACGCGCTGCTGGCGGAGCCCCGGTCGGCCACGGAGTATCTGTTCGGCGCCGGTCTGGGCGACAAGTCGTTCGACGGGCTGCCCATCGACAACAGCTGGCTGGCCGTCTTCAACGAGCAGGGAGTGATCGGCGTCGGGCTGGTGGCCGCGATCATCATCGTGCTGGGCGGTGTCGCGCTGCTGCGGCCGCCGTCGCTGTCGAGGGCCTGCGCGATCTTCCTGATCAGCTACTGCGCGATCGCCTCGTACACCGAGGCCGGACTCGGCGACGCCTCGCCGTATCTGCTGCACCTGGCCGTGGCCGCCTCGCTGCTGGCGACGCCCGACCGGGCGACTCCCCTGCCGGGGCCCCGGCTTCCCCGGCGACACGTCCCTCGATGGGCCCAGCGATCGGAGGTGATCTGAGCATGCACGTCCTCGTGGTGCACAACCGCTACGCCTCGGCGCAGCCTAGCGGGGAGAACAAGGTCGTCGACCAGGAGGTGGCGCTGCTGCGGGAGGCCGGCCACCGGGTCGAGACGTTCGAGCGGCGCAGCGACGACATCGCCGCCCGGTCCCTGCCGGGCAAGGTGGCGATACCGCTGCTGGTGCCGTGGAACCCGGCGGTCCGCTCGGAACTCGCCGACCGGCTGCGCGCCGACCCGCCGGACGTGGTGCACGTCCACAACGTCTTCCCGCTCCTGTCGCCCGCCGTGCTGGCCGCCTGCGCCGACGCCGGAGTTCCCGCGGTGGCCACACTGCACAACTACACCCAGATCTGCCCGCCCGGCACGCTCCAGCGGGACGGCCGGCCGTGCACCGAGTGCGTCGGGTCCACACCGCTGCCCGCCGTCCGGCACGGCTGTTACCGGGGCTCCCGGCTGGCGACGGTGCCCCTCGCGGTCAGCATGTCGGTCAACCGGCGGCGGTGGTGGACCGGGGTGGAGCGGTTCTTCTGCATCTCCGCGGCGCAGCGCGACGTCCTGGTGAAGGCCGGCATGCCGGCCGGGCGGCTGGCGGTGAAGCACAACTTCGTGCCCGAACCGGGCGCCCGCCGGGAGGGTACGGGCGACCACGTGCTCTATCTGGGCCGGCTCGCGGAGGCCAAGGGCGTACGGCTGCTCATGGCCGCCTGGGACGAGATCGCCGCCGGGGGCGGTGTGGGCGTACCGCTCGTGATCGCCGGCACGGGGCCGCTGGAGCCGGAGGTGACCGCCTGGGCCGCGGGCCGGGACGACGTCCGCTACGTCGGCCTGTACGACCAGGAGCAGTGCCGGCGGGCCATCGCGCGGTCGGTCGCCGTGGTGGCTCCCTCCACCTGGCTGGAGGCGTTCGGCCTCGTGGTCGTGGAGGCGATGGCGGCGGGGGTCCCGACGGTCGCCGCCGGTCACGGTGCCTTCGTCGAGCTCGTCGAGGACGGGGTGACGGGGCTGCTGCACGAGCCGGGTGAGACCGCCTCGCTCGCGTCCTGTCTGCGCCGGATCACGGCCGCGCCGGACGACAACCGGGAGATGGGGCGGGCGGCCCGGCGCCGTTACGAACAGGGCTTCAGCCCGGCCGTCGGGCTGGAGCGCCTGGTGGAGGAGTACCGGACCGCGATCGCGGGACGGTCGGCACATGCTCGCGGCGGGGACACCCGCGCGTTCAAGGGGGATGGGGAAAGTACATGACACGATGCCGACTCTGCGGCTCGCACGCGACGGCGAGCGTCGTCGATCTGGGGGCGACACCTCCGTGCGAGAGCTTTCTCGCCGCTGACCAACTGGACCAGCCGGAGCCCGCGTACCCGCTGCACCTGCGGGTCTGCACCGACTGCTGGCTCGCGCAGATCCCTCCGCTGATCAAGCCGGAGGAGACGTTCACGGAGTACGCGTACTTCTCCTCCTACTCGACGTCCTGGGTGGAGCACGCGCGCACCTTCGTCGACGACGCCGTACAGCGGGTGGGCCTCGGCCCCGACGCCTTCGTGGCCGAGGTCGCGAGCAACGACGGATACCTCCTCAAGCACGTGGTGGAGCGGGGGATCCGCTGCCTCGGCGTCGAGCCCTCGGTGAACGTCGGCGCCGCGGCCCGCGAGGCGGGTGTGCCCACGCTCACGGCGTTCCTCGACCCGGACACCGGCGCCGCCGTGCGCGCCGAGCACGGGCCGGCCGACCTGGTCGTGGCCAACAACGTGTACGCGCACATCCCCGACGTGGTCGGGTTCACCCAGGGGCTGCGCGCCCTGGTCGCCGACGACGGCTGGGTCTCCATCGAGGTGCAGCACCTGCTGACCCTGATCGAGGAGAACCAGTACGACACGATCTACCACGAGCACTTCCAGTACTACACCGTTGCTTCCGCGATCCGAGCCCTTGCCAGCGGTGGACTCGCGCTCGTGGACGTCGAGTTGCTGCCCACGCACGGCGGTTCCATCCGGCTGTGGGCGCGGCCCGCCGAGGTGGCCGGCGAGCCCTCCGCCCGCGTGGCCGAGGTGCTCGACCGGGAGAAGGCCGCCGGGCTCCAGGAGCTGTCCGGGTACACCGAGTTCTCCGCGCGGGTGGCCAAGGTCCGCCGGGATCTGCTGCGGTTCCTCATCGAGGCGGCCGAGCGTGGCGAGACGGTCGTCGGCTACGGCGCCCCGGGCAAGGGCAACACCCTGCTCAACCACTGTGGCATCCGGCCCGACCTGCTCGCGTACACGGTCGACCGCAACCCCTACAAGCACGGCCGGTTCACCCCGGGCACCCGCATCCCGATCCTGGCACCCGAGCAGATCGCCGCCGACAAGCCGGACTACGTCCTGGTCCTTCCGTGGAACCTGCGGGCCGAGCTGACCGAGCAGTTGTCCTTCGTGCACGAATGGGGCGGCCGACTCGTGTTTCCCATTCCGGAACTGAGCATTGTCGAGGTCAAGGCATGAAGGTCGTCCTGTTCTGCGGCGGTTACGGGATGCGGATGCGCAACGGAACCTCCGACGACGTGCCGAAGCCGATGGCGATGGTCGGCCCGCGCCCGCTGATCTGGCACGTCATGCGCTACTACGCGCACTTCGGGCACAAGGAGTTCATCCTGTGCCTCGGCTACGGGGCCCACCACATCAAGAACTTCTTCCTCAACTACGAGGAGACGACGTCCAACGACTTCGTGCTGCGGGGCGGGCAGACCGAGCTGCTGTCCACCGACATCGCCGACTGGACAATCACGTTCGCGCAGACCGGCATCGAGTCGCCCATCGGGGAGCGGCTGCGCCGGGTGCGGCACCACCTGGACGGCGACGAGATGTTCCTCGCCAACTACGCCGACGTGCTCACCGACGCCCCGCTGCCGGAGATGATCGACAACTTCGCCCGGCGCGACGCCGGCGCGTCGATGACGGTCGTCCCGCCGCAGTCCTCGTTCCACTGCGTCGAGCTGGGCGAGGACGGCCTGGTGGGCGGCATCACCGCGGTCAGCGACATGCCGCTGTGGGAGAACGGCGGCTACTTCGTGCTCCGCCAGGAGGTCTTCGACCACATCCCGGAGAACGGGGACCTGGTGGCCGACGGCTGCGCCCAACTGGCCAAGCAGGGACGGCTGGTGGCACACCAGCACCGCGGCTTCTGGAAGCCGACCGACACCGTGAAGGAGCGGGCCGCGCTCGACGACGCCTACACCCGGGGCGACCGTCCGTGGGCCGTGTGGGAGCACGGCGGCACCGTGGCACGGGTGCCCGCGAGCCGGGTCGGCGCCACGGCGGGCACCGCGTGATCCGGCTGGGGGCCGGGCGCCTGAACAGCATCGTCGCGGTGGGCGCGCACTGCGACGACATCGCCATCGGCGCGGGCGGCACGCTGCTGACGCTGTGCCGCGCGCATCCGGGCCTCCGGGTCGACGCGCTGGTGCTCAGCGGCGGCGGCGGTGAGCGGGAGCAGGAGGAGCGGGCCGCGCTGGCCGCCTTCTGCCCGGGCGCCGACCTCGGGCTGACCGTGCACAAGCTGCCGGACGGCCGGCTGCCCGCGCACTGGGACGAGGCCAAGGGCGCGGTCGAGGAGCTGCGCGCGACCACGGAGCCGGATCTCGTCCTCGCCCCGCGCACCGACGACGCGCACCAGGACCACCGCGGTCTGGCGCAGCTCATGACCACCGCGTTCCGCGACCACCTCGTGCTCGGCTACGAGATCGTCAAGTGGGACGGCGATCTCGGCCGTCCGTCGGCATACCAGCCGCTGGCGCCGGAGACCGCCGAGGAGAAGG
Source organism: Streptomyces sp. NPDC005070 (assembly GCF_053600395.1). NCBI lineage: Bacteria > Bacillati > Actinomycetota > Actinomycetes > Kitasatosporales > Streptomycetaceae > Streptomyces > Streptomyces sp. NPDC005070. Next base: position 52,746 of record NZ_JBSFZS010000025.1, read on the forward strand.
TGCGGCTGCTGCAGGAGCACTACCCCTCGCAGCAGCACCGGCCCTGGTACGACCGGGAGGCCTTCCTCGGGCTGGCCCGGATCCGCGGCATCGAAAGCAACGCGCGCTACGCCGAGGCGTTCGCCGTCACCAAACTCACTCTCGACCTGGGGGAATGAACCTTGCGCGTACTGCTGACCGGGCACCAGGGCTATCTGGGCACCGTCATGGCCCCGGTCCTCACGGCCGCCGGACACGAGGTCGTCGGTCTTGACGCCGGCCTGTTCGCCGACTGCGTCCTCGGCCCGGCGCCCGAAGACCCGCCGACGCGACGGGTGGACCTGCGCGACGTCACGGCCGAACACGTGGCCGGGGTGGACGCCGTGATCCACCTGGCCGCGCTGTCCAACGACCCGCTGGGCGCGCTGGCGCCGGACCTCACCTACGACATCAATCACCACGCGTCCGTGAAGCTGGCCAGGCTCGCCCGCGAGGCGGGCGTGCGGCGCTTCCTGTACGCGTCGACCTGCTCGGTCTACGGCGCCGCCGGCGGCGACGAGCTGGTGGCCGAGGACGCCCCGCTGCGGCCGGTGACGCCGTACGCGGAGTCCAAGGTGCGGGTCGAGGACGACCTGCACGAGCTCGCCGACGGCGACTTCAGCCCGGTGTACATGCGCAACGCCACCGCCTTCGGCTTCTCTCCTCGGCTGCGCGCCGACATCGTCCTGAACAACCTGGTGGGTCACGCCCTGCTGTCGGGCGAGGTCCTCGTGCTCTCCGACGGCACACCCTGGCGCCCGCTGGTGCACGCCGCCGACATCGCGCGGGCCTTCGCGGCCGCGCTGGTCGCGCCGCGGGAGGCCGTGCACGACCTGGCGTTCAACATCGGCAGCGAGGTCAACAACGTCACCGTCGCCGAGATCGCCGAGCAGGTTGCCGAGGCGGTGTCCGGCGCGAAGGTGGTGATCACCGGGGAGAACGGCGCCGATCCGCGGTCGTACCGGGTGGACTTCTCCCGGTTCCGCGCCGCGCTGCCCGGCTTCGACTGCGAGTGGACGGTCGAGCAGGGCGCGCTCGAACTCGCCGACGCCTACCGCAAGCACGGGCTGACCCGGGAGTCCTTCGAGCAGCGCTTCACCCGGCTCGCCGTGCTGCGGGCGGCGTCGGACGCCGGCACCGTCGACGAGACCCTGCGGTGGCGCCGATGAGCACGGCAGGGGAGGAGATGTACGCGCTGGTGGAGCGGTTGTACCCGCTGTGCCGGAGCATCACCGGCGACGGGGTGCGCGCCACCCTGGACATCGTCGGCGAGCACATCCCGCTCCAGGTGCACGAGGTACCGACCGGGACCCAGGTGCTCGACTGGACGGTGCCGCAGGAGTGGAACATCCGGGACGCCTACATAGCCGACGGCACCGGCAGGCGGGTCGTCGACTTCGCCGCGTCCAGCCTGCACGTGCTCGGCTACAGCGTGCCGGTGTCGGCGACCATGCCGCTGTCCGAGCTCCGCGGACATCTGCACACCCTGCCGGACCAGCCCGCCCTGGTGCCGTACCGCACCAGCTACTACAAGCCGGAGTGGGGGTTCTGCCTGGCCCAGGAGACCCTGGACGCGCTGCCGGACGGCGACTACGAGGTACGCATCGACTCCACGCTCGCCGACGGCCACCTCACCTACGCCGAGCACGTGGTCCCTGGTCGGGTGACCGACGAGGTGATCGTCTCCTGCCACGTCTGCCACCCGTCGCTGGCCAACGACAACCTGGCCGGCATCGCCGTGGCGACGTACCTGGCGCGCGCGCTCGCGGAGCAGAACCCGTACTACACCTACCGGTTCATCTTCGCGCCCGGCACCGTCGGGGCGATCACCTGGCTGGCCCGCAACGCGGAGCGGGTGGACCGGGTCAAGCACGGGCTGGTGCTGGCCTGCGCGGGTGACTCGGGCCAACTGACGTACAAGCAGAGCAGGCGCGGGGACGCGGAGATCGACCGGGTGCTGGAGCATGTGCTGCGCGCCTCCGAACGTCCGCACCAGGTCAAGGAGTTCACTCCGTACGGCTATGACGAGCGGCAGTACTGCTCGCCCGGGTTCGATCTCGGTGTGGGTTCGCTCAGCCGGACCCCGTACGCCGGGTACCCCGAGTACCACACCTCGGCGGACGACCTGGACTTCGTCTCCCCGGAGGCGATGGCGGACACGCTCGCCGTCTGCCGCGAGGCGTTCGCCGTCCTGGACCGCAACCGGCGGTACGTCAACCTCAGCCCCTACGGCGAGCCGCAGCTCGGCCGGCGCGGGCTGTACGACTCGCTCGGCGGCCGCAGCGACGCCAAAGAGGCCCAGATGGCCATGCTGTGGGTGCTCAGCCTCTCCGACGGCGAGCACAGTCTGCTCGACGTCGCGGAGCGCGCCGGGCTGCCGTTCGACACCGTCGCCGCCGCGGCCGGTGCCCTGCGCGACGCCGACCTGATCAAGACGTGACGCCGATGACCACCGAGGGGGAGAATCCGCCGGCGACGGCGCCACCGGCCGGGTCCGCCAAGCGGGCCCTCGTCGGCCGGCTGTCCTGGGGGCTGGCCGACCAGGCGGCCTCCAGCGTGAGCAACTTCGCGGTGGGCATCTACGTGGCCCGCTCGCTGGGGGTGACCGCGTTCGGCGTGTTCAGCCTCGCCTGGGTGACGTACGGCGTGGTGCTCAACGTCTCCCGCGGGCTGGCCACCGATCCGCTCACGGTGCGCTTCAGCGGCCCGCCCGGCGCGGCCTGGCGCGGGGCGGTGGGCCACTCGACGGGCACCGCGCTCGGCGTCGGCGGCGTCCTCGGCGTGCTGTGTCTGGTGGCCGGGCTCGGCCTCGGCGGCCGGGTCGGGCCCGCGTTCGCCGCCCTCGGTGTCCTGCTGCCGGGGCTGCTGCTCCAGGACGCCTGGCGGTACTCGTTCTTCGCCGCGGGCACCGGGCGCAAGGCGTTCTTCAACGACGTCGTGTGGGGTGTCGCGCTCGTCCCGGCGATGGTGGTGGCCGCCCGCGTCGACACCGTGGCCGCCTTCGTGTTCGCCTGGGGCGCGTCCGCCACGGTGGCGGCGGGGTACGGGTTCATCCAGTCCGGCATCCGGCCCCGCATGGCCGAGGCGCGCGGGTGGCTGCGCGAACAGCGCGATCTCGGCTACCGGTACCTGGTCGAGAACGTCAGCCTCAGCGGCGCGAGCCAGGTGCGGGCGTACGGGGTCGGCGTGATCGTCGGGGTCGGCGCGGTCGGCGCGGTGCGGGGCGCCGAGCTCCTGCTCGGCCCGTTCCTGGCCGTGCTCATGGGACTCTCGCTGGTCACCGTCCCGGAGGCGGCACGGGTACTGCGGCAGGCCCCGCACCAACTGGGCAGGTTCTGCCTGCTCCTCGGCGGCGGACAGGCCGTCGGCGCGCTGCTCTGGGGCTCGGCACTGCTGCTGGTGCCCGGCCGGTACGGCGAGATGGTGCTCGGCGACGTCTGGCACTCCGCCTCCCCGCTCATCGTGCCGATCAGCCTCGGGGTCGCCGGCGCGGGCCTCGGCACCGGCGCGGCGGCCGGGCTGCGCGCGCTCGGCGCGGCCCGGCGCAGCCTGCGCTGCCAGTTGTTCGCCTCCGTCTGCTACGTCGGCGGCGGGCTCGGCGGCGCGGCCGCCGGCGGCGCCGTCGGCTCGGCCTGGGGCGTCGCCGCCGCGACCGTCAGCGGCTCGGCCGTGTGGTGGCTGCACCTGCGGTCCGCCCTGCGCGAGCACGCTCAAGAACCGATCCGCGAAGTGAGGACGTCATGACCGCGCAACCCAGGCTGAGCATCGGCCTGCCCGTGTACAACGGCGAGGAGTACCTGGCCGAGTCGTTCGACGCCCTGCTCGGCCAGACCTACGAGGACTTCGAGCTGGTCGTCTCCGACAACGCCTCGGCCGACGGCACCGAGGACATCTGCCGCCGGTACGCCGCGAAGGACTCGCGCATCCGGTACATCCGGCTGCCCCGGAACATCGGCGCGACACCGAACCACAACCATGTGCTGGCCGAGTCCCGCGGCGAGCTGTTCAAGTGGGCCTCGCACGACGACCTGTACGGCCGGGACCTGCTGCGCCTGTGCGTGGAGGCACTGGACGAACGGCCCGGGATGATCCTCGCACACACCGGCCAGGCGGTCATCGACGGCGACGGCAAGGTGAAGGTCCCCTACGAGTACACGCTCGCCACCGACTCGCCGCACGCGCCGGAGCGCTTCCGCAGTCTGCTGTTCGAGCCCGGCGGCGACGACTTCTACGGGGTCATGCGGACCGACCTGCTGCGCCGGGTGAAGCCGATGGACAGCTATCACCACGCGGACCGCACGTACGTCGCCGAGATCACCCTGCACGGGCCCTTCCACCAGGTGCCCGAGCTGCTGTACTTCCGGCGCGACCACCCCACCCGCGCCGAACGGGCGAACCCCTCCAAGCGCTCCCGGTGCGTCAACCTGGACCCGCGCCGGGCCGGCTTGCTGCACCCGACGCCCCGGCTGCTCGCCGAGTACGTCTGGGGCTTCGCCTCGGCGATCCGGCGGGCGCCGCTGTCCCCGGCCGACCGGCGCGCGTGTCGCCGCCACCTGGCCGCGTGGATGACCAGCCGGGTCCGGCCGGGCGCAGGCGAGCGGGTCGAGGACCGCGCCCCGGTCGACCCGGACCGGCTCACCGTCTCCGTCGACGCCCTGGTCGCCGGCCGTGAGGGGAGGCAGGCATGACGGCGGCGGACGGAACTCCGGTGCGCGTCGGGGTGTTCGGCCTGCTCGGCTCCGGCAACCTCGGCAACGACGGGTCGCTGGCGGCCGTGCTCGGGTACCTGGGGCGGCGGCACCCGGAGGCGGCGGTGGAAGCGCTGTGCGGCGGGCCCGAGGCCGTCACGGCCCGGTTCGGGATCCCCGCGACGCGGCTGCACTGGTACCGCGGGGAGTACCGGACCGCGTCACGGGCCGGCGCGATCGTGGGCAAGGGTCTGGGCAAACTCGTCGACGTCTTCCGCACCGCCGCCTGGGTGCGCCGGCACGACGTCGTGATCGTCCCGGGCATGGGTGTCCTGGAGGCCACGCTGCCGCTGCGGCCGTGGGGCTTCCCGTACTCGCTGTTCCTGCTGTGCGCGAGCGGCCGGCTGCTGCGCACCCGGGTCGCGCTCGTCAGCGTCGGGGCCGCCGAGATCCGCGACCGCCCGACGCGGGCCCTGGTGCGCTGGTCGGGGCGGCTGGCCGCGTACCGGTCCTACCGGGACGACCAGTCCCGTGACGCGATGCGGGCGATGGGCGTGGACACCGCGCGGGACAAGGTCTACCCGGACCTCGCGTTCTCCCTGCCCGCGCCGCAGGCGAGCGAGCCCTCGGGTGCGCCGGGCCCGGTCTGCGTCGGTGTCATGGACTTCCACGGCGGCAACGACGACCGCGCCCGGGCCGAGGAGATCCACCGGCGCTACCTCGACGGGACGATCCGGTTCGTGCGCACGCTGGCCGAGGAGGGCAGACCGGTCCGGCTGCTCACCGGCGACACCTGCGACGCGTCGGTGGTCTCCGCGATCCTCGACGCGGTGGACTCACCGCTGGTCACGGCCGCCGAACCGGCCTCGCTGGCCGACCTGATGAACGAGATGGCCGCCGCCGACACGGTGGTGGCGGTCCGGTACCACAACCTGATCTGCGCGCTGAAGACCGGCACACCGGCGCTCGCGCTCAGCTACGCGGCGAAGAGCGACGCGCTCATGGAGCGGATGGGTCTCGGCGCGTACTGCCACCCTGCGCGCGAGGTCGACGCCGACCGGCTGCTCGAACAGTTCCGGGCGCTGGAGAAGCGGTCGGCGGAACTGCGGCGGACCCTCGCCGAGAGCAACCGGGCCGCCGCCCGGCAACTGGACGAACAGTTCGACGAGTTGACCGCGACCCTGTTCCCGGCGACCGACCACGCCCACGCCCAGCGGGAGACCCGATGAAAGCGACCGAAGTACCGGCGATCGCCGGCGCGTACCTGTTCGAGCCGACACCGTTCGCCGACGAACGCGGCTTCTTCTGCCGCACCTTCGACGCGGACGTGGTCCGCTCGGTGGGCCTGGACCCGGACGTCTTCATCCAGGACAGCGTGTCCCGCTCGGTCCGGGGCGTGCTGCGCGGGCTGCACCTGCGCTCCGGGGAGGGCGAGGCCAAGCTGGTGCGGTGCTCGTACGGGAAGATCTTCGACGTCGTCGTGGATCTGCGGCCGGACTCGCCGACCTACCGCAACGTGGCCTCCTTCGAGCTGTCCGGCGAGACGCAGAAGACCCTGTACATCCCGGCGGGGTGCGCGCACGGTTTCCAGGCCCTGACCGAGACCGCCGACACGTCCTACCGGATCGACCGCCCGCACGATCCCGCCGAGGACGTGACGATCGCCTTCGACGACCCGGAGCTCGCCATCGCCTGGCCGCTGCCGGTCACATCGATGTCCCAGAGGGACCGGGAGGCGCCAAGCCTCGCCAAGGTCCTGCAGCACTAAGAAAGTTGAGGCCGGCGTGCCAACCGAAGACACCCAAGAACTCCTCCTGCCCCGCTCGCGAACCGCGAACGAACGGCTGCACGCCATGATTCCCGGGGGCGCGCACACCTACGCCAAGGGCGACGACCAGTACCCCGACAACCTGGCCCCGGTCATCAGTCACGGCAGCGGTGCCCACGTGTGGGACGTCGACGGGAACCGCTACATCGAGTACGGCTCCGGCCTGCGCTCGGTGAGCCTCGGTCACGCGCACCCGCGCGTGACCGAGGCGGCCCGGCGGGAACTCGACCGCGGCAGCAACTTCGTCCGGCCGTCCATCCTGGAGGTCGAGGCCGCGGAACGCTTCCTGGCCACGGTGCCGACCGCCGAGATGGTGAAGTTCGCGAAGAACGGCTCCGACGCGACCACCGCGGCGGTGCGCCTGGCCCGTGCCGCCACCGGGCGTCCGCGGGTGGCGATCTGCGCCGACCATCCGTTCTTCTCCGTGGACGACTGGTTCATCGGCACCACACCGATGTCCGCCGGTATTCCGGCGGAGACCAACGAGCTCACCGTGACCTTCCCGTACGGCGACCTGGCCGCCACGGAGGAGCTGCTCACCCGGTACGAGGGCGAGGTCGCCTGCCTGATCCTCGAACCCGCCGCGCAGACCGAGCCCCCGCCCGGGTATCTCGCCGGGCTGCGCGCGCTGGCCGACCGGCACGGCTGTGTCCTGGTCTTCGACGAGATGATCACCGGCTTCCGCTGGTCCGAGGCGGGCGCCCAGGGCCTGTACGGCGTCGTCCCCGACCTCTCCACGTTCGGCAAGGCGCTGGGCAACGGATTCGCGGTCTCCGCGCTGGCCGGGCGCCGCGAGCTGATGGAGCTGGGCGGGCTGCGTCACTCCGGTGAGCGGGTGTTCCTGCTGTCCACCACGCACGGCGCCGAGACGCACTCGCTGGCGGCCGCGATGGCCGTCCAGACCGTCTACACCGAGGAGGGCGTCACCGCGCGGCTGCACGCCCTCGGCGAGCGGCTGGCCGCCGGTGTCCGGGAGGCCGCCGCCGGCATGGGCGTCGGCGACCATCTCGTCGTCCGGGGCCGGGCCAGCAACCTGGTCTTCGCCACCCTCGACGAGAACGGGAAGCCCTCGCAGGAGTACCGCACCCTGTTCCTGCGCCGGCTCCTCGCGGGCGGGGTGCTGGCCCCGTCGTTCGTGGTGAGCAGCGCGCTCGACGACGCCGACATCGACCAGACGGTCGACGTGGTCGCCCAGGCATGTGCGGTCTACCGCAAGGCACTCGACGCCGCCGATCCCACCCCCTGGCTCGCCGGACGGCCGGTGAAACCCGTGTTCCGCCGTCTGGTGTGACATGAGGTGAGGTGACATGGCGTCAGCGCACCTCCCGGCGGGCGGCGTCGGCCGTCGGACCCGCCGTCCGGCCGGTCTGCACGCCGGTTGACCGACCGGCTCTGCGGTCGGTGGCGCGGTCGGCTCTCCGGTGTGCCGAGTGGCCGGCTGTCCGGTCCGCGTGGTGAGGGGCGGTCCGGTCGGCTCTCCGGTCCTCCGAGCGGTCGGCCGGCCGGTTCGCGGGACGGCCGGCCGGCGGCCGTTGCGGCGTCCCGTCGGTCCGGCGGTCCACCGTCCGGTCGGCCGCCGGGCCGGTCATCCGGTCCGCCGTCCGGTCGACCAGCCACGCGGCCGCCGGGACCACTGCCAGCGCGGTGCACCAGCCGCCGAGGGCGTCGGTCGGGTAGTGCGCGCCGAGGGCGACCTGCGCCCAGCCCATGGCGGCGCCGGCGGTCAGCGCCGCGCCGAACACGAGTGCGGTGCCCGCGGTTCTGCCGAGGCCGAGCCGGCCGGTCGCGGTCAGTGCCACCGCGAGGGCGAGCGCGGTGGCGAAGGCGGTGTGACCGCTCGGGTAGGACAGGTTCCCGTCGCCGTGAATGGTGCGTCCCACCAGGGACTTGAGCAGCGTCGCCGCGACCACGGCCACGGCGGCGCCGGCGGCGACGAGTGCCGCGGCGCGGGGACGCCGGAGGAGCAGGCAGCCCGCCATGAGGGACACGACCAGTGCGGTCGCGCCGGCGGGCTCCCCCAGGAAGTCCAGTGCCAGAGCGACGCGCCGCCAGGGCGAGCCCACGTCGTACGCCGCTGTCCCGATCCGCGCGTCCACCGGGCCCGGCTCGCTGTCGCCGGCGTACAGGACCCCGAGCACCATGACCGTCAACGCGGCGAGGACCGCGGTCAGCGCGAGCTGCAATCGGAGTGCCGGGGGCACCACGGCGGCTTCCGCCTGACGCCAACTCCCCACCGACGAACCCCCGTTGTGTCCGAGTCGGCCCGTACGCGAGCCTTCGTCACCCTAACCAACAACGCGGGCGCGGCGCATCGGCGCCGGGTAAGGAGCGAGTCAACACTTGGCGAAGTCTCAACCGGACGGTGTGATGGTGACCTTGACGTGTTTCATCAAGGGCTGGTCGCTCTGGAGGCTGTAGTCGCCGATCGCGCAGAGGACGTTCATCTCCGGCATGTAGCCGGCCGCGCAGCCGCGGGGAATGTCGTAGGGGATGGCCAGATAGCCGTCGAGACTGCGGTGGCTGCCGTCCTTGGCGGTGCTGACGATCTCGACCGGGGTGAACTCGGAGATGCCGCGTTCGCGCATGTCGTCCTCGTTCATGAAGACCAGCGTGCGCAGGTTCTTGACGCCCCGGTAGCGGTCGTTGTCCGAGTAGATCGTGGTGTTCCACTGGTCGTGGGACCGCATGGTGCCGAGCGCCAGGGTGCCGGGTTCGGGGATCACGTCGGGCAGCGGGGCCGCGGAGAACTCGGCCCGGCCCGACGGGGTGAGGAAGACCAGTTCGCGGGCGGGCTGTTTGATCCGGAACCCGAGCGGCAGGCGTACCCGCCGGTTGCAGTCCTCGAATCCGTCGAGGACCCGGGCCATCGTGTCGCGGATGCGGTCGTAGTCCTCGATGTACCACTCCCAGGGGGTGCCGCTGTCCGGGAGGGCGGCGCGCGCGATGCCCGCGATGACGGCCGGCTCGGACAGCAGGTCCTTGGAGGCGGGGCGCTTCATGCCGACGGACAGGTGGACCATGCTCATCGAGTCCTCGACCGAGGTGCTCTGGAGCCCGCCGCGCTGCTGGTCCTTCTCGGTCCGGCCCAGGCACGGGAGGATCAGCGCCCGGCTGCCGTGCACGAGGTGGCTGCGGTTGAGCTTGGTGCTCACCTGGACCGTGAGGTCGCAGTTGCGCAGGGCCGTGTAGGTGTACGGGGTGTCGGGCGCGGCGAGGGCGAAGTTGCCGCCCATGCCGACGAAGACCTTCACGTCGCCGCGGTGCATGGCCCGGATGGTGGCCACGGTGTCCATGCCGTGCTCGCGGGGCGGGTCGATCCCGCAGACCTCGGCGAGCCGGTCCAGGAACTCCCCGGCCGGCCGGTGGTCGATGCCGCACGTCCGGTTGCCCTGGACGTTGCTGTGCCCGCGCACCGGTGAGGGACCGGCGCCCTCGCGGCCCAGATTGCCGCGCAGCAGAAGGAGGTTGACGATCTCCCGTACGGTGTCGACGCCGTGTTCGTGCTGGCTGACGCCGAGGCACCAGCTCATGATGGAGCGGTCGGCGTCGCGGTACACGCGTGCCGCCTGGAGGATGCCGTCCCGGCCGATCCCGGACTGGAGCTCGATCGCGTCCCAGGGGGTGGCCTCGCAGACCGCGCGGTACTGGTCGAAGTACGCCGTATGACGGTCGATGAACTCCTGGTCCAGGGCCTTCGGATCCGTCGTGGACTGCTCCAGGATCGCCTTGGCCATCCCTCGCAGGAGCGCCATGTCCCCGCCGATGCGCGGCTGGAGGTTCAGGGTGCTGGTCCGGGTGGTCTTGAGGACGGCCATGTCCGTGAAGTCGTGCGGGACGATGGTCCGGGTGGCGGCGGCCTCGACCAGGGGGTTGATGTGCACGATCTGGGCGCCGCGGTGGTAGGCCTCGGCGAGGGCGGTGAGCATCCTGGGCGCGTTGGAGGCGGCGTTGACACCCATGATGAACAGGGCGTCGGTGGTCTCCCAGTCCTTGAGGTCGGCGGTCCCCTTGCCGGTGCCGAGCGATGCCGTCAGCGCCCGGCCGCTGGCCTCGTGGCACATGTTCGAGCAGTCGGGCAGGTTGTTCGTGCCCAGTTCGCGGGCCAGGAGCTGGTAGAGGAACGTGGCCTCGTTGCCCAGGCGTCCTGAGGTGTAGAAGGAGGCCTGGCCGGGATCGTCGAGTTCGCGCAGTGTGCGCCCGGCGAGTTCGAACGCGTCGCGCCAGGCGATCGGCACGTAGTGGTCCGACTCCGGGTCGTAGACCATCGGTTCGGTCAGCCGGCCCTGGTCCTCCAGGTCGTAGTCGCTCCAGCCGGACAGCTCGGTCACCGAGTGCGCGGCGAAGAACTCGCGGCCGACCCGCTTGCCGGTCATCTCCCACGTGACGTGCTTGATGCCGTTCTCGCAGATGTCCAGGTGCAGGCCCTTGGTGTCGTCGGGCCACGCGCATCCGGGGCAGTCGAAGCCCGTGTTCTCGTGGTTCATGCGCATGATGGCGCGGGGGCCGTCCACGAGGGCCCGTTCCCGCACGAGGAACTGGCCCACGCTCTTGGCCGCACCCCAGCCGGCGGCCGGGTGATGGTACGGATGGAATTCCGGTTCGCCCTGCGGGTCGGGCCCGACGTGGGGTACCCGGCCGTCCTGTCCGTTCTGGGATGCGTTCAAGAGTCTCACCGAGCTAGCACTGGGGTCGCTTTCCGTGGTTCGCGGCGTGCTTGCGGCGGCTCTTCTTCTTCCGACGTCGCTTCGAGGACATGGGACCTCCCTGGCTCACTCGTGACGCACGCGCAGGACAGCGCGAAGCGTTCTGAACTCCGGTGACCCACGATTCCATACTTCACATACAGCCGCGATCCGGCCCATCAGTTCACAATCCTTCGCGGATATGCTGATAACACTCCAATTTGACTCATATTGCGCACACCGAGGAGCAGGCATGGCCAGCGAACCGGCACCGATCAGCGCGGCCGCCCGGCAGGCACTGGAGCGGGAACTCGACGACCTGCGCACCGAACGCGCGACGGTCGCGGCGACCCTCCAGGACTCGGACGCGGAGGTGGGCGACCACGCGGACGCGGCCGACGAGTTGCAGCGCGCGGACGACCTGCGGCGCCTGGACGACCGGATCTCGCAGATCACCACACGGCTGGCCGGGGCGGACGTGGCGGGTCCCCCGCCCACGGACACGGTCGGCGTGGGCAGTACGGTCACCGTCCGGTTCGCGGACGGCACGACGGACACCGTTCAGATCGGCGAGGGGGCCGCGGTGCTGGACCGGACGCTCGTCACGGCCGACAGCCCGCTGGGGCGCGCGCTCCTCGGCCACCGGGCGGGCGACACCGTGGACTTCCGGGCACCCGACGGACCCGGCAGCGCGGTCGTGGTCTCCCTGGGCACGTAACCGCGTCTCCCTGGGCACGCACGTAACGGCGTGGCGGCGGGCACGTAACCGCGTGGCGGCGGGCCGACCGGAGGATCCGTGATCCGGAGTCCTCCGGTGCGTTCGTGCCCCGCGTTGGGTTTCAGTCCCCGTAGCTGGAGGGCGGATAGGGGGCCCGGCCCCGCCGGGTGACATCGCCTGTCGGGATCCGGCCGGAGCCCACCTCCAGATCGATCTCCACGCGCTCGCGCCGGTAGGCGGCCTCGGGATCGTCCATGGGCCCGCCGAGCAGTCCGGCTTCCCGCCGCTCGCGGACCGTACGTGCGTGGAGCTCGTCGTCGTCGGACCGCAGGGGCATTCCCCTGTTGTGGGCGTGCTCCGGATCGCCTTCGACAGCCCGGTTGGACTTGTGGTGCGTCATGCGCAGCCTCCTCAAACGACTGCCCGGCGTCTCGCGAGCCCGGGCAGGTCCTCGGTGTCAGGAGTCCTCCGTCCCGTCGTTCGTCGTACGTCGGTCACTTCCCTGTGTCGCCGGCGGGCTCCTCGCTCCCCCGCCCCGCCTCCGCGGCCTCGCCCGAAGGCCCGCCGTCCGAGGCGCCGCCGACCGCGGCGCCCTTGCGCACGGTGCAGCGCACGGAGCCGTCCCGGTCCTCGGCGACGATCGTGTCGCCGGGTTCGGCCTCGCCGCCGAGCAGCAGCTCCGCGATGCCGTTGTCGAGCTCCCTCTGGATCGTGCGCCGGAGCGGGCGCGCGCCGAACTCCGGTTGATGACCGTGGGCGATCAGCAGTTTCTTGGCCGCCTCGGTCACCTCCAGTTTCATGCCCTGCGCGTGCACCCGGCGTTCGCTCCGGCCGAGGAGATGCTCGACGATCTGCGCCAGATCGTCCTCCTTCAGGCCGTGGAAGATGATGATGTCGTCGATGCGGTTCAGGAACTCGGGCAGGAACCGGGTCCGCAGCTCGCTCATCAACGCGTCCTTGAGATCGGACACGTCGCCCTTGTGGTCCAGGATCCGGTGCGCGCCGATGTTGGACGTCATGATCACGACGCAGTGCCGGAAATCGACGGTGCGCCCCTGACCGTCCGTCAGCCGCCCGTCGTCGAGGATCTGGAGCAGCGTGTTGAAGACATCGGGGTGCGCCTTCTCCACCTCGTCGAACAGGACGACGCTGTACGGCTGTCTGCGGACCTTCTCGGTCAACTGCCCCGCCTCGTCGTATCCGACGTAGCCGGGCGGCGCCCCGACGAGACGGGCGACCGTGTGCTTCTCCTGGAACTCGCTCATGTCGAAGCGGACCATGCGGCTCTCGTCGCCGAACAACTGCTCGGCGAGGGTCTTGGCCAGCTCCGTCTTGCCCACGCCGGTGGGGCCGAGGAAGAGGAAGGAACCCACGGGGCGGTTCGGATCGCCCATGCCGGCCCGGTTGCGGCGTACCGCCTGCGAGACGGCGGTGACCGCCTCGTCCTGGCCGACGATCCGGGAGTGCATCTCCTCCTCCAGCTTCAGGAGCTTCTCCTTCTCGCTGGCGGTGAGCTGGGACACCGGGATGCCGGTGCGGCGGGAGACGATGTCGGCGATGTCACGGGCGGTCACGGACACGACACCGGCGCGCCGCTCCTCGATGCCCGCGAGCTCGCCCTCCGCCTCGGCGATCCGCCCCTTGAGCTGTCCCGCGCGCTCGAAGTCCTCGGCGGCCACGGCCTGATCGCGCTCGCGGCGCAGCTTCGCGATGCGGTCCTCGCGTTCGGAGACCTCGGTCGAGCGGACGGCGCCGCGCAGCCGCACCCGGGCGCCCGCCTGGTCCATCACGTCGATCGCCTTGTCGGGCAGGAACCGGTCGCTGATGTAGCGGTCGGACAGTTCCGCCGCGGCGGCCAGGGCTCCGTCGGCGAAGCGGACCTGGTGGTGCGCCTCGTACGCGTCGCGCAGCCCCTCCAGGATCTGCACGGTCTCCTCGACCGACGGCTCCGGCACCATCACCGGCTGGAAGCGGCGTTCGAGCGCGGCGTCCTTCTCGACGTACTTGCGGTACTCGTCGATGGTCGTCGCGCCCACCACATGGAGTTCTCCGCGGGCCAGAGCGGGTTTGAGCATGTTGCCCGCGTCCATGGCGCCCTCACCCGTCGCGCCCGCGCCGACGACCGTGTGCAGTTCGTCGATGAAGAGAACGATCTCCCCGTCCGACGCCTGGACGTCCTCGATGACCTTCTTCAGCCGCTCCTCGAACTGTCCGCGGTACTGGGCTCCCGCCACCATGCCGGACATGTCGAGGGAGACGACGCGCTTGCCCTTGAGCGTGTCCGGGACGTCCCCGGAGACGATGCGCTGTGCGAGTCCTTCGACGATCGCGGTCTTGCCGACGCCCGGCTCACCGATGAGTACGGGGTTGTTCTTGGAGCGCCGGGAGAGGATCTCGATGGTCTGCTCGATCTGCTCGGCGCGTCCGACGACCGGGTCGAGCCGGCCGGCCTTCGCCTCCTCGGTCAGGTCCCGTCCGAACTCGTCGAGGGTCGTGGCGGGCTTGTCGGGCTCGGCCGGGCGGCTTTCGGGACGCGCCGTGCGTTCCGTGAGACCTGCCAGCTTCTGCGCGTCCTGTCCGTCGGCGCGCAGCAACTGGGCGGCGCCGGTGTCGGCGTCGCCGAGCAGGGCGGCGAGGATGTGTTCGGGGCCGATGTAGGACACCCCGGCCGCCTGCGAGCGTGCGTACGCGGCGGCGAGGGTGCGCTTGGCCGCGGGGGTCAGGCCCGGCTCCGAGGACGGCTCGCTGCTCTCCCGGGGGAGGACCTCGGCGAGCTGGGCCGCGAGGGCGTCGGGGTCCAGCTCCGCGCGGGCCAGCAGCGAGCGGGCGGGTTCGACCTTCGTGGCGGCCCACAGCAGGTGCTCCGTGTCGAGATCGGGGGTCCCGTCCTGCTGGGCGCGCTGTGCGGCCAGGTTCAGGAGTTCCTGCGATGACTCCGTCAGCAGCCGTCCGATGGGTACGCGCTGCACGGCCGGCGGAGACGACGCGGGCGACATCCCGAAGAAACGATTCAGCAGATCACCGAAGGGGTCGGACGAGCCGAAACCGTAGGACGACATCGACATGGACAGCTCCCGGTGCGGCGACGAGTCCTTCCACCATTTCGCGGCGCCTATTGCTCCGCAACCGGAGCGGCCGTCCGCGCCGCGGGGGTCCTGGCCTGCGCGTTCATCCCGGCGAGGGCGGAACTCACCGAAGGTAAGGGGGCGTTGGCGAGCGCCGGAAACTCCGATACGGCCCGGCCCGCGGACCCCGCGAGCGCCCGCCCCGCCCGGGTGGCACGCGCGCCCCCGCCGGGTTCAGACCGCTCCCCCGCCGGTGCCCCTGTGTCCGTTCGTGTCCCCGCCCGAGTCGGTCGACGGGTCGAGTGCCACCACGGCCTCGTCCGTGTGGACGAGGAAGGTCAGGGTCTGGCGGAAGTACAGGTCGACGCCCGTGGCGTCGTGGGCGGTGTAGCCGATGGCGAGATCCTCGCCGAGGCGCAGTTCGTAGTCGCCGCCCCGGGTGGTGAGCAGGAAGGCCCCCTCCACGGCGGGTGCCCAGATCAGCCGCCCGTCGAGCAGCCTGCCGAGGTGGGCGGCGACGGGATAGCCGTGGTCGGAGGTCTCGCTGACCGCCGTGTACGCCTCCGCGCCCAGCAGCAGCGCGTACGGGCCCTGCACGCCGGCCAGCCTGAGTGTGCTCAGGGCGTGGCTGACGGCGTCGGGGAAGTCGCGCGGCTCCGCGGGAAGGCGGAGCACCGGGTTGGACGTACGGGCTCGCAGACCGTCGACACGGGCCGCCGCGTATCCGTTGAAGACGGTCTGGTCCTCGGCGAACGCCATGGTGCGGGCCGCGTCCTTGACCGGCTGCCAGTCGGAGTCCTCGGCGCCCCGGTCCACGTCGTCGACGGCGTCGCGGCTCACCCGGAACGGCACGGTGAGCTCGACCAGGGGCTGAACCTGGCGCAGCCGGGCGGCGACACCGGGTGACGGGCCGTCGATGCGGGACAGATGGCCGGTCCCGACGGCGGCGAGCACGGGCCCGTCGGGGCCCGTGACGTCCACGACGCGCCGGCCGGCGAGGTTGCGCCGGAACGTGCGGCGCGCCTCGTCCTCGATCTCGTTCCACGCGGCGGGCGTGACGGGTGCGAGTTCGCGGTGCAGGTTGCCGGTTCCGGCGGCCGTGGCGTCGGTTGCGGTCGTCATGTGCGGACTCCTTTGAGGCTGCCGATCCCCAGTGAGCCGTCCGCCGTCGCGGCCTCGCCGTCCGTGGCGGTGGGGCCGGCGGCGGGCTCGCCGGTCACGGCGGTCGGGTCCGCCGCGTCCTGGTCCGCCTCCCGCTCGCCGGGGGCGGCGGGGAGGTCGTCGAGAAAGGCGGCGGGCGGCACGTGGAAGAGGCAGCCGGTGATCGCGGTCGAGAAGTCGAGGATGCGGTCGTACGCGGCCCGGCCGTCTCCGAGGAACATGTTGCGCAGCATCTGCTCGGTCACCCCGGGGGTGCGCGCGTAGCCGATGAAGAAGGTGCCGAACTCGCCCTCGCCCAGGGTGCCGAACGGCATGTTCTCCCGCACGATCTTGCGTTCGTCACCGTTCTCGTCGGTGACGGTGTTGCGGGCGACATGGGAGTCGGCCGGTTTGATCTCGTCGGGGAGTTCGGTGTTGGCGAGTTTCGTGCGCCCGATGACCCGCTCCTGCTCGTCCGACGGCAGCGCGTTCCAGGTCCGCAGGTCGTGCAGGTACTTCTGGACGATCACGTAACTGCCGCCCGCGAAGGCGGGATCCTCGTCACCGACGACCACGGCGTCGACGGCCGCCGGGCCCTCGGGGTTCTCGCTGCCGTCGACGAAGCCGAGCAGGTCGCGCTCGTCGAAGTACTTGAATCCATGGACCTCGTCGACCACCGTGACCGCGCCCTCCAGCCGTTCCACGATGAGCCGGGCCAGTTCGAAACAGAGGTCCTGGCGGCGGGCCCGGAGGTGGAACAGGAGGTCTCCCGGCGTGGCCGGGGCGCGGTGGCGTCGGCCCGTCAACTCCACGAACCGGTGCAGCTCCTGGGGGCGGGGACCGCTGAACAGCCGGTCCCAGACGGCCGATCCGACGCCGACGACACAGGCCAGTTCGTCGGCCGGGGCGCGGAAGGAGACGGAGCGGCGCAGTCCGGAGACGTCCTCCAGCAGACCGCGGACCGTGTCCTCGTGCCCCGGCGTGACGGTGACCACGAGGAACACCGCGGCCCTGGCCGGCCGGGAGATCACAGCCTGTGGCTCGGCCAAGGGTCGGCCTCCTCAGGGGACGCGGAGGTGTCCGCGGCGCACGGACCGGACGGTTCTTCCTCCCATCCTGGGGCGTCACGGGGCAAACCGCACCAGAACGCCTCGCTCCCCCGCCGGCGTCAGCCGCTCACGAGTCCGACGACGACATTGATGGCCGTGGCGAGAATGCTGGTGCCGAACACGTACGACAGGAGGCAGTGCCGCAGCACGATCGAGCGGATCTGCGCGCTGGAGACGCTGGTGTCGGACACCTGGTAGGTCATCCCGAGGTTGTAGCTGAAGTAGAAGAAGTCGCGGTACGCCGGGGGGTCGTCCGTGTTGAAGTCGATGCCGCCGTTCCCGTCGTAGTACAGGTAGGCATAGCGGGTGGCGTACATCAGGTGGAGGGCGGCCCAGGCCAGGAACACGCCGCACAGGGCGGTCACGGCCACGGCGTCACCGCGGTCGGACCCGCCGCCGCGCAGGAGCAGCAGCGCGATGGCGCCCAGCCCGCACAGGGCGACCGCGACCACGACGAGTTCGTCGGTCAGCGGGCGCAGGTCCTCCCGGCACGCGCTCGCGCGGGTCGCCTCGGCGCTCATAGGCCACAGCACCACCCAGCCCGCCAGGACGAAGAACAGTTCCGTCGCGGCGATGCCGGCCAGCGAGCCCAGGAAGACGTCGTTCGAGAAGCCGACGGCCAGCCCGACCGCGGCGCCCAGGACCAGCGAGACGACCAGGCGCGGCACGGCGTCCAGGGGCAGTCTCGGCAGGCTCGTCCTCATACGCCGTCACGCTAGGGCATGTCCGCGGAGTCCCGCCTGCGCGGCGACGTCGGCACGCCCCGGCCCCGGGCCCGCCGGCCCGGTGGAGACGGCGGGCGGCGGCTCAGACGGGGAACAGCAGGCAACTGCTGGTGGTGTGGGCGAGCAGCCGGCCGGACGCGTCGAAGAGCTCCGCCTGGGCAAGCGCGGTGCGGCGGCCGCTGTTCAGGACGGTACCGACGGCCTCGACCCTGCCGGTGTCCACGGTGACCGGGCGCAGGAACTTCACGTTCAGATCGAGCGAGGTGTATCCGGTGCCCCGGGGCAGCACGGACTGCACCGCGCAGCCCGCCGCGGAGTCCAGCAGGGTGGCGTAGATGCCCCCGTGGACGCTTCCGATCGGGTTGTAGTGCTCCTCCCCCGGGACCAGGGAGAAGACCACCCGGCCGTGCTCGACCTCTTCGAGGGTCATGCCGAGGGTCGCGGAGATCGGCGGCGCGGGGAGCCGTCCGGCCTGCATCTCGCGGAGGAAGTCGAGACCGCTGTAGCGGGCTACGGCGTCCGCGGTGACGGCCGGGTCCTCCCAGTCGTACGTACGAGACCTGCCCATGCTTCTCCCACACTCCCCGCTCGGACGATCTGACTCTGTTTTTCGCAGTCAGCCGGTACGACAGAAGTTAGCCAGCGCCACACCTGGCTGTCAATCTCACAGTCAGCCTACGATGGGGCCCATGACGTGGCTCGACACCAGTACCGAGAACTGCACGGTCCAGCGGACGCTCGACCTGATCGGCGAGAAGTGGTCGATGCTGGTCCTGCGTGACGCGATGAACGGCGTACGGCGCTTCGACGACTTCCGGCGCCATGTCGGACTCTCCGAGAGCGTGCTGGCGGACCGGCTGCGGAAGCTGGTCGCGGCCGGGATCCTGGACACCGTGCCGTACAGCGAGCCCGGCAGCCGCGCCCGTAACGAGTACCGGCTCTCCCGCAAGGGCTGGGACCTGTGGCCCGCCATGATCGCCCTCAAGCAGTGGGGCGACCGCTACACGGCGGATCCCGAGGGGCCGCCGCTGGAGGTCGTGCACGCGGACTGCGGCGAGCAGGTGCGCGCGGTGGTCGTGTGCGGGGCCGGACACGGCACGCTGATCCCGCCGGAGGCCCGGACCCGCCCGGGCCCGTCGGCACGGCAGGCGGAGCCCGCCGCCCGGCCCGCTTCCGGGCGGTGAGGCACCCGGGCCCGCTCCCGGGGCGGTGAAGGCACCCGTGCCGCCTTCGGACGGGTCGTCGGAGGGGCGCCCGGCACGAAACGGGCCGGGACACAGGCCGCCTCGTGGTGCTGGGGCCCGGCTCGTGGCAGCGTGACCCCATGAGGGCCGGCCCGGCACGTCGGACATGGACGTCCGCCGTGCGGGCATCCGGTTTCGCGTGACCGGCGATGCGGCGCCCTCTCGGACGGCGGCCGCGGTGCCGGACGGACCGACCGGTGGAGGAACGATGAGCACGCAGACGGGGCCACCGGCCCGCGAACGATGGGCGGCGAGAGCCTCGCTCGCGGCGGCGGCGCTCGCCGTGGCACTGCCGCTCGCCTTCGGGGGTGTACGCGGCCTCCTGCTCCTGCTCGCCGCTCTCGCGGCCATGGCCGTCGCGGCCGGGGCGCTGTGGTGGGCGCTGACCCGGCGCGGCCCGGTGCGCTGGATCGCGGGCCTGCTCGCCGTCGTGCTCCCGCTCGCCGTCGTCGTGGTCCTCGCGATCACGCTGCTGTGGACCCTGCTGCTGTCCCCCGTGCTGTGGATCGTCGCCGTGTGGTGCGGGCGCTACGCGCTGCGCAGCGCCCGCGGCCGGGTCCGGTCCATGAAGGAACACCGCACTCCGCCGCCGCGGCGGCCGTTCGTCATCATGAATCCCCGGTCCGGGGGCGGGAAGGTGGAGCGGTTCGGCCTCGTGGAGAAGGCCGAGCGGCTCGGCGCCCGTGTCGTGCTCCTCGACCCGGAGCAGCACCAGGACGTCACCGAGCTGGCCCGGCGGGCGGTCGCGGACGGGGCGGACCTGCTGGGCGTGGCGGGCGGTGACGGGACGCAGGCGCTCGTCGCGGCGGTCGCCGCCGAACACGGTCTGCCGTTCCTCGTCGTCTCGGCCGGCACCCGCAACCACTTCGCCATGGACCTCGGCCTCGACCGCGACGACCCCGCCACCTGCCTGGACGCGCTGAAGGACGGGGTCGAACTGCGGGTGGACCTCGGCTTCGCCGGAGAGCACCCGTTCGTCAACAACGCCTCCTTCGGGGCGTACGCGGCGGTCGTCCAGGATCCCGCCTACCGGGACGACAAGATCGGCACGATCCTGGAGCTCCTGCCGGATCTGCTCACCCGCCAGCGCGGCCCCGAGCTGACCGCCTACGCCGCCGGGGCCACACTGGAGGCGCCGCAGGCCGTGCTGGTGAGCAACAACCCCTACCGCACGAACGACCCGGCGGGTCTTGGCCGGCGCGAGCGGCTGGACTCGGGGCTGCTCGGGGTTCTCGGGGTCAAGGTGGACAGCGCGG
Source organism: Streptomyces sp. NPDC005070 (assembly GCF_053600395.1). Taxonomy (NCBI): domain Bacteria; kingdom Bacillati; phylum Actinomycetota; class Actinomycetes; order Kitasatosporales; family Streptomycetaceae; genus Streptomyces; species Streptomyces sp. NPDC005070. The sequence continues at coordinate 73,219 of NZ_JBSFZS010000025.1, forward strand.
TCGAGGCCGCCGCCCTGCTGCTCGCCCCCGCCCCGCACGGCCTGTCGGTCCTCACGGCGCGCGAGGTGGTCGTGACCGCCGACGGCGGCGAGCTGGAAGCCGGAATCGACGGCGAGGCCATGGTCCTGCCCACCCCGGTCCGCTGCCGCGTGGCACCGGGCGCGCTGCGCGTACGCGTCCCGAGGAAGCGCCCGGGCGTCCCCGCGGTCCAGCCCACCCTGGACTGGCGACGGCTGATGGCCATGGCCCTGCTCGTGAGCCGCACGGCCGGTGTACACCGCCCGGGCCACGGACCGGCGCGGACCGACGGAAGCCGTTGAGGGGACCGGGGCGGGCGGACCGGACGCGTTGACAGGACCAGGGCCAGTGGACCGGCGGTGCCGACCGGACCGGGGCAGGCCTACCGGAGGTGTTGACAGGACCAGGGCGGGCCGACCGGACGCGTTGACGGGCCTGGGGCGAGTGGACTGGCGGCACCGACCGGACCGGGGCGGGCGTTGGCGGCGTCCGGCCGGGGCTCCGGGGCGTTCGCGTCCGGGAGCTGTGACGGTGTCCGCCCCCGGCGCCGGAGAGGCACCCCCCGTCCAGGCCTTGCCGGCGCCTACGATCGTGCCGTGGTCCTCTTCGTCCTGGAACGCGTGTCCCGGCACTCGGTCGCCGAGAGCTGGCGGCGGCTGACCGACTGGCCCCGGCACGCGGACGTCGTCCCGCTGACCCGGGTCACCGTGCGCACACCGGCGCCGACGCGGCAGGGCACGGTCTTCGTGGCACGGTCGGGACTCGGGCCGCTCGCGTTCGACGACCCGATGGAGGTCGTCGCGTGGAGCCCGCCGGGCGACGGGGGTCCGGGAACGTGCCGGCTGCTCAAGCGCGGCACGTTCGTCACGGGCTGGGCCGAGTTCGAGGTGCACCCGGCGGACGGCGGCGGTTCACGGGTGGTCTGGCGGGAGGATCTGACCGTACGCGGCCTCCCCGCCTTCACCGACCGGCCGCTGGGCGGGACGGCACGGTGGATGTTCGGGCGGGCGGTGGACGGGTTGCTGGGGCGGGGGTGAGCCCCGGCCGTACGCCCGAGCGGCGACGACCGGGGCACGCACCCCGTTCTCAGGCCCTTCGGTGGGCCCGACTCCCGGGAGGCCGACGTCCCTGGCGGTCAGGCTCCGGGCAGAAGCGGCGGTTCGGCCAACTGAGCCAGTTCCAGTGCCTGTTGGGGGAACCAGTCGCCCGCCTTCGGGTCGACCGTGCCGCGTTCGGGGTCCTCGGGGCCCGTGGTTCCGCGCAGGCAGAGGCCGTCCGACTCGCCGGGTGTCTTGATCCACAGACGGGCGTCCTGGAGCGGGTCGCCGGTGTGCAGCGTCGGGCGGGCGCCGAGTCCGCGGTTCGGCGGGTTGCACCAGTCCTGCGCGTCGGTGTACGTGCCGGCCGGCGGGGTCCAGGTGCCCCGGCCGTTGCGGCTGGAGTCCGTGACGAAGTGCTTCATCCGGGACGGCGGGGTCGTCACCTGCGCGTCGATCCAGGCCTGTGCGTCGGCGCGCGGCCACCACTGGTTGGGGCACTGGGCGGCGTCACCACCGCCGTCGGCGTAGGCCAGGCAGGACGAGATGAGCTTGCCGTACCAGGAGTTGGCGTCGTCGGTGTGGTAGTTCGAGGCGTTGGTGTAGAAGCCGGAGGCCCCTGCCACCCCGCCCCGGATCAGGCGCGGCACGATGTCGTTGACGGAGTGCCAGCCCGGATGCCCGGTGTCGAGATACACCTTGGTGCCGCGCAGCGGCTCCAGAGCGCCGACCGCGTAGTTGACCTCGGTGTAGCGCGCGGCCGTCTTCGTGCCCTGCGCGTCGTCCTGGCCGCAGTCGGAGGGCAGCAGGGCGAGGGCGTCGGGTTCCAGGGTGACGATCGCGTCGCCGCGTCCGATCCCCCGGGCCACCGCGTCGATCCAGGCCTGGTACTCCGCGGTGTTCGCTGCGCCGCCCGCCGAGTAGTTGGAGCAGTCGCGGCCGGGGATGTCGTACAGCGCCAGCGCGGGAATCGCGCCGTGGCGGCCGGCGTCGCGGACCACCGCGCGGACCTTCTTCTCCACCTCGGCCGGCGTCTCGTCGCCGAACCACACGGCCTGCGGGGTGTTCACCATCGCCACGATGCCCGCCGCGTCGCGCAGCCGGCCGGCCCGGGCGAGACCGAGGGCCTGTTGGTAGGCCGCCGGATTGGCGTCGGGGACGTACAGCGACGGTCCGTGGCCGGCGGACTGCGCGGCCTGCGCCGGGGGTGCGGCGAAGAGGGCGGCCAGACCGACGGACAGAGCGGCGAGCCAGATGGGCGTGCGTCGTCTCATACAGGTTCACTCCGGGGTCGCAACGGTCACGAGGGACTTGCGGGAGCGCTCCCACAGGAGGTTCGCCGAGAGGCGGGCGCACGTCAATACGGGGCACGGAAGAACACGCCCGAAAACTGCGGAACGGCCCGGAGGCGGGCCCTCAGGCCACCGACCCGATGTGCCGCACCGGGGCCGAGGGCGCGTCGTGGTGGATGGGGGTGTGCGCCCCGGTGAGGGAGACCCCGCTTCCTCCGCGCCGGTCGGCCACGATCTCCGCGGCGATCGACAGGGCCGTCTCCTCGGGGGTCCGCGCCCCGAGGTCCAGGCCGATCGGCGACCTGAGGCGGGCCAGCTCCATCTCGGTGACGCCGACCTCGCGCAGCCGTTCGTTGCGGTCCAGGTGGGTACGGCGCGAGCCCATGGCGCCGACGTACGCCACGGGGAGCCGCAGCGCGAGCCGGAGCAGCGGGACGTCGAACTTGGCGTCGTGGGTGAGGACGCACAGGACGGTGCGGGAGTCGACCTTCGTGCGCTCCAGATAGCGGTGGGGCCACTCCACGACGATCTCGTCCGCCTCGGGGAAGCGGGCCGCCGTCGCGAAGACCGGGCGGGCGTCGCACACCGTCACCCGGTGGCCGAGGAACTTGCCCACCCGGACCAGCGCCGAGGCGAAGTCGATGGCACCGAAGACGATCATGCGCGGCGGCGGGACCGAGGACTCCACGAGGACCGTGAGCGGCGCTCCGCAACGAGAGCCCTGCTCTCCGATCTCCACGGTGGCGGTGCGGCCGGCGTCCAGCAGGGCCGCCGCCTCGCCCGCCACCGTACGGTCGAGTCCGGGATGGGCGCCGAAGCCTCCCTCGCGGGAGCCGTCGGGATGCACGACGAGGGCACGGCCCACCAGGTCGGCGGGCCCGCTCACGACGCGGGCGAGCGCCGCGGCCCGTCCGCCCGCCGCGGCGGCGCGGCCCCCCACCGCAGCGGGCTGATCGACTCGTGCAGGAACAGCGCGGCCGACGACATCCCGAAGACCGGGACGAGCAG